>DASWCA010000635.1:0-2473 GCA_036390355.1 Acidobacteriaceae bacterium | reverse complement strand
CCCTTCGCTTGCTTGACTTCGCCATTAACGAGAACTAGACTCCGCGCGTTGTTTCATCAGTCATCCGGAGGAGTAGCCGATGCCAACTTTGGACCGCCCTTTAACCAAATGGACCAGGAATTTTGCGCTGGCTGTGAGCGCCTGCTGTGCGTTGAGTATCGCTGCGGGCTCTGCGCGAGCGCAAGAAGCTCCAAAGTACAAAGTCGATCCCTTCTGGCCCAAGCCGCTGCCGCACCACTGGCTCATGCAAGGCGTTCCCGTCATGGTGGTGGATAAGGATGACCATATTTGGGTGATGAATCGTCCTCGCGACGTCAATCCGGACGAGATCGGCGCCGCCTCAACTCCTCCACGAACCGATTGTTGCGTCGCCGCGCCGGCGGTGCTCGAATTCGATACCGAAGGCAATTTGCTCCAGGGCTGGGGAGGACCGGGCTACGTGCCCGGGTGGCCCGCGGAAGGCAATCCGCGCCCCGGAGCGGGCGCCGAACACGGCATTCTCGTGGATCGGGAAGGAAATGTCTGGATCTCCGGCAGCGCCCGCGGCGACACCATCATGAAATTTACGGGCGACGGAAAGCTCCTCTGGGAGTTCGGCCATCGCGGACCGCGTCCCAAGCCGGGCGAGGCTGCGCCGCCATTGAAGCAAAACAATCAGGACACGGACGTATTCCCCACCGGCATATTCTTCTTTGACCTCGACGAAGACGCCAGAGAGATCTACATCGTCGACGCCAAGCGCGTTCTCGTGTACGACTATGAAGGCAAATTCAAGCGCGGCTGGGGCGGCCACGGCATTCCGCTAAGCGAAATAGATAATGATCCCACCCCGCCGTATGACTGGAAAATCGGGACGCCTCCAGACCAGAAGCAGTTCGCGCCCGCGCTTCACTGCGTGCACTTTGCGACCGACGGTCTCGTGTATGTCTGCGAACGCGGCAGCAACCGCATTCAAGTTTTCACCAAGGAAGGCAAGTTCGTCTCCAGCTTTTTCGTTCATCCCTCAACGCCGTCGCGCGGGCCGGAGTGCGGCGGCCCCGGCAGCACCATGTTTGGCATGTGTGGCACGACCTACAACTTGACGTTTTCCCATGACGCCGGCGAGAAATACGTGATGATCGCCGACGGAACCAACGACAAGGTCTGGATCCACGACCGCAAGACCGGCGAGCTCGCCGGTTCGATCGGAGACAACGGTCGCATGTCCGGCTATTTCCATTGGATTGACGCCATCGCCATAGACTCGCACGGAAACCTCTACACCGGCGAAGTGGACACCGGAAAGCGAGTCCAGAAATTTATACTGCTGAACGGAGACGAGGCGAAGCGGCCACGTCCCCACGAGTGACGCGCAGCCCTTCGCGATCCGAATTGAGGGTAGTGGGCTAGTTCTGTGTCGCGGGAAGTCCCGAAGGGACGCCACATCTTAGCCCAGCGCGAAAAACCGGGGTCCCCAACGCGCGCCGCCCTTGCGTGCGTTGGGGTGGTGGAAGCGGCGGGGAAATGAGTTCATGTGAATCAGGAACTCCGGCAGGCGGGGTCCCCAATGCGCGCCGCCCTCGCGCGCGTTGGGGTGGCGGAAGGCGTGACACATCGAACCCAGCCACACAATATCAGCCCAGCGGCGTGTTTGGCCCCAAGCAGCTGCGGCAAATCGACCGCGAAAACGCGCTGGCCCTGCCCCGCTTCAGCACCTAGACCCGCGCAGCGTCGTCACTCTCGAGAATTGTCATCCCGAGCGAGCTCGCCTTAGCGAACGAGCCGAGGGATCTGCAGTTTGCTTCGGAAGCCCTGCGATGTTCTAGGCGAGATCAAAATACGTGGTGTTAGCCGGAGACCCTAACGCTCTTGTATCGACCAGCCGACCAATAATAGAGAGTAGCCCCTGCCTCTATCGACTCAACGAGGATACTATCTAGTTTGGTCGTGACTGATATTCTTGCGTCTTCGGCGAAAGCACCGAGGCGGCGAGCACCGCCATCCGAGCGACGAGTCGGAGCAAGGCGTGGCTTGTTCGCTCTGGAGGCTTTTGCCGACGAATTCTCTCGGGCTGTTTGGCTATAAGAGACGTCAGCGCGAAGTCTTGCACAATGAACACTTACAAAAAATGGTGGGGGGTGGCGGCATCAAATCCCGAGTCGCTGCACGCCGACGATTGCGTGCTGGGGTGGAAGTCCCGTCAGGGACGACAGAGATTAGCCCAGGGCGGAAGCCGTGGGAGCGTGCGCGTTAGGGATATCCCCAGCCCCGGGCAGGGGCGACACAGGGTGGGGTTTATGTCGTCCGAAGAGGTTTTCGGTGAACCCCCAACGCGACAGCGTGGGCATTCCGGTCCGGTCTCTCGCGACACCTCGCTCATCGCGCGCCTAAACCGCCAGGGTTTGCACTACTGCCTGGAAAGGCCAAGCGATGTGAATTTTGGAACTGGCGTAGTAAGATACACGTCCAAGGGACAAACGAGTGGGGCCAGCAG
>DASWCA010000634.1:0-1862 GCA_036390355.1 Acidobacteriaceae bacterium | reverse complement strand
CCGGCACCGCAGACGCTGCCTGCCACCAGAAGGTTCACGACCTGGTCGATGGTTTCGCCTCCACACTCGGCCCCAATGACCAGAGCATCCTCCGCCCGCAATCCAATCTCTGGATCTGCTACACACTGGACAAGCACTTCGCGGGCCTCATCGACGCAGCGACCCTCAGCAAAGTCCCTGACGCGAAGGACCTCCTAAGCCGCGTCCTGCGCGGCGGGCAGTCACTGATCCCCGCGCAGGGGCACGATCGCATCGGCAAGAAAGATCCTCCCTACGACGAGACCTACGTCATGCCGGAGAATCTCTTCACTGCCGCGTCCCTCACTGGCAACCAGGCCTTCCGCGACCTTGCACAGCACTATCTTCTCGATCGCGAACTCTTCGATCCACTTGCCCGCGGAGTGGATCCGTTCCCCGGCCAGCACGCCTATTCCCACGCTATCGCGCTTAGTTCCGGCGCCAAGGCTTGGCTCGTCCTCGGCGATACGAAGTACAAGCAGGCCCTGCGCCAGGCCTTCACGCTGCTCACCACGCAGCAGCAGTTCGCTTCCGGCGGCTGGGGTCCAAACGAAACGTTCATCATGCCGCACAAAGGCCAGCTCTACGACTCGCTCGCCACAACAGTCGATCACTTCGAGACGCCCTGCGGCGCCTATGCCGCCACTAAACTAGCGCGCTATCTCATCCGCTTCACTGACGCACCGCAGGACACCTTGTATGCCGACAATCTTGAGCGCGTCCTCTTCAACACTATCCTCGCCGTGAAGCCGCCCGGCTCCGACGGCGACTATCCCTACTACTCCACGTACTCACCTATGGCCACGAAGGTCTTCTACCAAAAGAAGTGGCCCTGCTGCTCCGGCACGCTGGCGCAGACAGTCGCCGATTATCCGCTCAACCTCTACTTCCAATCCGCCGACGGCCTTTACATCAACGGCTACACCCCCTCGCGCCTACGATTCACCCACGCCAACAGTCCGATCGAAGTGATGCAGGAGACCCACTACCCCGCCGAAGAGACCACCGCAATCACGTTCCAACCCGCCAGCGCAGCCGCCTTCGCCGTCTATCTCCGCATTCCTTCATGGCTCACACAACCAGCCATCGTTAAGCTCAACGGCAAGCTACTTCAAGTCTCCGCGCGACCCGGTACTTACGCCGCCATCCAGCGCACCTGGCGCCCCGGCGACCGAATCGAACTCACCCTGCCCGAAACCTTCCGCACCGAGCCGATCGACGAACTCCATCCCGAGACTGTCGCCCTGATGCGCGGCCCCGTCCAGTACGTCGCCCTCAATCCAACCGTCGAACTCAGCAAAGAACGGCTTTCCTTGCCCTCTAGCCTCAAACAGATCGGCCCACAAGCCTACACCGAGAATTATGCCGGCAATCAGGTCGTCTTCGTCCCGCTCCATCATGTTCAAAACGAAACCTACACCAGCTACTTCAGCAAGGCCTGAGTTGTCATTCGTGAACGCCACACATACTTCGGGTTGTCATTCTGGACGCACCTTTTTTGGAGTTGTCATTCTGAAAGCAGTGAAGAATCCACGCATTTGCTTTTGTCTGTTCTTGCTCCTCAAAGCACTATGACCGACCGCATCTACGCCCGCTACTGGATCGAGACCGCGTTCCCGCTCGCGGAGGCCGCGGCCACGATGGCGGGTGAGCAGTCCACCGGAACTTTCCTCCGAGTCCCCGGTGAAACCGACGAACTGCGTGAGCGTTACGCCGCCCGCGTCGAATCCATCGCGGAAGGCGAACCCGCCGCCACGCCCAGCCTGCCCGGCTCCGGCACGCCGCCCAACTGGGATGGCGTGCGCCGCACCGCCGAAGTCACGCTCTCGTGGCCGCTCCACAAT
>DASWCA010000633.1:0-4975 GCA_036390355.1 Acidobacteriaceae bacterium | reverse complement strand
CGCCGTCCGTCAGACCGCGCTCGATGCTGGCCAGAAGCCCGATTTCCTCCCCGAAACTGCGAACATCCGCGCCTCCGAGTGGACCGTCGCCCCGCTCCCCGCCGACCTCCTCGACCGCCGCGTCGAGATCACCGGACCCGTCGACCGCAAGATGATCATCAACGCCCTCAACTCCGGCGCCAAGGTCTTCATGGCCGACTTCGAAGACTCCACCACGCCCACCTGGGACAACCTCATCGACGGCCAACTCAATCTCCGCGACGCCGTCCGCCGCACGATCACCTACGAAGACCCAACCACCAAAAAGAGTTACAAGCTCATCGACAACCCCGCCATACTCTTCGTCCGCGCACGTGGCTGGCACCTGGAAGAGCGCCACATGACGGTCGACGGAGAACCCATGTCCGGCTCGCTCTTCGACTTCGGCCTCTACGCCTTCCACAACGCCAAAGAGCTTCTCGCCCGCGGCTCCGGGCCATACTTCTATCTGCCCAAGATTGAGTCGCACCTGGAAGCACGCCTCTGGAACGATGTCTTTGTCCAGGCTGAATCCGAACTCGGTCTGCCGAAGAATTCCATCAAGGGCACCGTCCTCATCGAGACCATTCTTGCCACCTTCGAGATGGACGAGATCCTCTACGAACTGCGCGACCACTCCGCCGGTCTCAATTGCGGCCGCTGGGACTACATCTTCAGCTTCATCAAGAAATTCGCCGGCGACAAGAGCGTGCTCCTCCCCGACCGCGCTCAGGTCACCATGACCACGCACTTCATGCGCAGCTACTCGAAGCTCTGCATCAAGACCTGCCACCGCCGCAACGTCTCCGCGATGGGCGGCATGTCCGCGCTCATCCCCATCAAGTCCGATCCCGAAGCCAACGAGCGCGCCATCGCCGGAGTCCGTGCGGACAAAGAGCGCGAGGCCACCGACGGTCACGATGGCACCTGGGTCGCGCACCCCGGCCTGGTCCCCATCGCGCTCGAGGTCTTCAATCGTGTGATGCCGCAGCCGAACCAGATCTCGAAGCAGCTTCCCGACTACCACACCACCGCCGCCGACCTGCTCCAGGTCCCCCCGGGCACGATCACGGAAGCCGGACTCAAACAGAACGTCGCCGTCGGTCTCGGCTACGTCGAGGCGTGGCTGCGCGGCATCGGTTGCGTGCCGCTCTTCAACCTGATGGAGGACGCCGCGACCGCAGAGATCAGTCGCGCCCAGCTCTGGCAGTGGGTCCACCACCACGCCAAGCTCGAAGACGGCCGGGCCGTCACCACCGCTCTCGTCGAACAGACTATCGACGACGAAATCGCCGCCACGCAGCCCAAAGTCGACGCCGCGCGCTTCTCCGCTTACGAGCGCGCTGCCGGCCTGATGCGCAAGCTCATCGAGTCCCCCACCTTCCCCGAATTCCTGACGGTGCCAGCGTATGCAGAGGTGCTTGCGGAAGAGGGCTGGACCGCCTGATCGGGCGATCCAGCGATATAATCACTCAGAGGTATAGCTATGGCCGCCTCAACGCAAACCCGCTGGACGCTCGATGTTTCGAAGTCTGTCGACGAGAGCCTCCGTGGTTATCTCCGGGACTCAGGTGACGCGACTCCTGAAGCTGTCGCTCGCTTCGTCGAAGATGCGGTCCAAACTCGCCTCTTCGATCTCAACGTTCAAAAAATTAAAGACGCATTTTTAGACATGTCTCCAGCAGAGATAGATAAACTTGCGGATGAAGCCATTAGTTGGGCGCGGTCTCCCGAAGGCCGCCATTGCGAGTAGTGCTGGACAGCAATGTTTTGATTAGCGCTCTCATCGCACACACTGGCGCCGCAGGTTATATCTACCAGGAATGGAGGCGGGGACGCTTCCAACTAGTGACAAGCGAAATCCAGCTTGCCGAGATCAGGCGGGTGAGCCGATATCCGCGGGTCGCGAAGAGGATCTCACGACAAGTCATAGGAGAAGCCATCAACTTCCTGCAGAACGCGGTGTATTACGAACGAATACCAAGGAAATATCAATGTGAGGATCCAGAGGACGCCTACCTTCTGGACTTAGCGGATATCTCAGGCGCGGATTTTCTCGTCACCGGCGATCTTCGCGCTGGGCTGCTCGAAAAGCGAAAAGTCGGCCGAGCCTCCATTCTTAGCACCAGTACCTTCGCCGGACTTCTGTCCGCGTAGTTGTTTCCTCGCCAGTAACTAGTTGATACATCTTGACAGTAGCCCTCCGAATCTCAATCATCGAGTATAGCTGTCGGCGAGGTGTTCTTTGGCGCGTCCTTATTGGTCCGGTCACATCCAGATTTCTCTGGTTTCCTTCGGCGTCAAGCTGTATGTCGCTACCGAAGCCAAGAGCGAGATTCGCTTCCATCAGATCAGCCGCAGCACCGGTGAGCGCGTGCGCCACCAGAAGGTGCTCTCCTCGGCTCTCGAACAGGCGCCCGACGAAGCCGCCGCGCCAGTCGAGAAGGACGAAATCGTAAAAGGTTACGAGTACACGAAGGGAGAATACGTCACCATCGAGCCCTCCGAGATCGCCAACCTGCGCGTGCCCTCCAAGCACACTGTAGAGATTCAGCAGTTCGTCTCGCTCGACGAACTCGCACCCGAATACCTCGAGAAACCCTACTTCATCGTTCCCGAGAACGACGTGCAGGCGGAAGCCTTTGGCGTCGTGCGTGCCGCGCTTGCAAAATCGAAGAAGGCCGGCCTGGGCAAGATCGCCTTCAGCGGCCGCGAGCACATCATGGCCATCACCGCCACTGCGGAAGACGATGGCGGAATGATGGGATACACCATGCGCTATCAGGAAGAACTGCGCAAGCCTGCGGAATACTTCAGTGACATCAAGAAGGTCAAAATCGACGAAGACTCACTCGATCTCGCCGAGTCGCTCATCAAAAAACGCACCGCCAAGTTCGATCCCGGCAAGTTCAAGGACGGCTACGAGGTCGCACTCAGGGAGTTGGTCGAGGCCAAGCTCAAACACCTGCCGATTCCGAAGGATGAACCTGCCGCGCCCGCCCGCGGCAAGGTCATCAACCTGATGGACGCTCTGCGCAAGAGTGTTCAGAGCGCCGAGGCGCCCGCACCGTCCGCGGCGAAGAAGAAGCCGTCGACCAGTGTCAAAGAGGCGCCCGCCAAGGCCGCCAAAGGCATCGCATTGGTCAAGCCCGCAGCCAAGGCCGCTCGCCGCAAGTTAGCCTGAATGTGATGTCATGCGTAAACTAACAGTTCCCATAACGTTGGCGTGTCTCCTTCCCGCCATGAATCTGACCGCTGGAACAACCAACTCGCAACGCTTGGCATGGGACGCTTACACAACCCGTTTGGCGAAAAGCTGCCCCGAGAAGCATCTCGATATGCTCGCGCCCGGTGAACTGATCGATACAGTGGATGAATTTACAGATTCACTTCCTTCAAATCAGAAGAAGATAGTGAAGGCCTCGATCGGGCGCAGCTGCCGCGGCGTTGATATGGGTGCTAGCTGCGGTAACACAGGTTTCCTTCAAGCCGCGGTTAAACTCCGACAACTTGATCACTTTGTCACTAAGGTCTGTGCCCTTCACGAGCGCTGCAACAATTACTCTGACTGTGTTGAAACCGAGTGATGACATGGCCGCACAAAAGAAGACACCTAGTAAGAAACCCGCGACGGCAGCGAGGGTAAAACCTAAGACCAAATCCGCATCCGGCGCCGTCGACGAGCAGCTTGCGCGCTACCGCTCCATGCGCGACTTTCATGTCACCGCCGAACCCAGTGGCGCTCCCACAAAGTCTTCCAAGAACGAGAACAGTACGAAGTACCCTTTCTGCGTGCAGAAACATGCCGCCTCGCATCTGCACTACGACTTCCGCCTCGGCTGGAACGGCGTGCTCAAGTCGTGGGCTGTCGCCAAAGGTCCGAGCTACGTTGTCGCTGACAAGCGCCTCGCCGTCCAGGTCGAAGACCACCCCATGGAATACGGCGGCTTCGAAGGCGTCATCCCCAAAGGCCAGTACGGCGGCGGCACCGTCATGATCTGGGACCAGGGAACGTGGGAGCCGCAGCCCGCCTATCCCGACGTCGACGACGGCCTGCGCAAAGGCTCGCTGAAGTTCATCCTCCATGGCACCAAGCTCAAGGGCAAGTGGGCACTCATCCGCATGCACGGCCGCTCCGGCGGCTCCGAAGCCAAGCCCAACTGGCTGCTCATCAAGGAGCATGATGACTTCGAACGCCCCGCATCCGACTCTGGCATCACCGAAGCAGAACCCAACTCCGCAGTCACCGGCCGCACCATAGAGGAGATCGCCCGCAGCGAAGACCACGTCTGGAACTCCAAAGACACCGCCAAACCCGGCCAGGCCTGGTATCGCCAGGAGGGCAAGGCCGAGCCTGCGCCGCCTCTCGATCTCTCAAAGGATCTCGCCAAACTTCCCAAGGAATCCCAACCGTCTTTTCTCTCTCCTCAATTGGCTCAGCAGGCCGAATCCCCGCCGGCTAACGACGGCTGGCTGCACGAGCTCAAGCTGGACGGCTACCGCATTCAGGCTCGCAAGGACAGCAGCAAAGTCCAACTACTCACTCGCAAGGGCCTCGACTGGACTAATCGGATGCCTGCCATCGCCGCCGAAGTCGCGCGCCTTCCCGCCGACAAGGTGACTCTGGACGGCGAAGTCGTCGTCCTCCGCGAAGACGGTACCACCAGCTTTGCCGACCTCCAGGCCGCATTTCAGAACAACGCCAGAAATCCGCAGCTCACCTACTTCGCGTTCGACCTGCTCCACCTCAACGGCCACAACCCACGCAACCTTCCGCTCCGCGATCGCAAGGCCCTCCTGTCCGAACTCATTGCGCCCATCGCGGACGACATTCTTCGCCTCTCCGACCACATTGAAACGGACGGCCCCACTCTCTTCCGCAACGCCTGCAAGATGCGCGCCGAGGGCATCATCTCCAAGCGTGCTGCGGCGAAATACTGCGAGGGCCGCAGCTCCG
>DASWCA010000632.1:0-5410 GCA_036390355.1 Acidobacteriaceae bacterium | reverse complement strand
GAAGCTGCTCGAAATTGCCTCCGAGTAGCTGAGCGCCAACAGGCGAGTCCGCACCGCTGCTTCCGCCGCCGCCAGCGGATGCGCAATTACCGGCAGCGCAGTGGGCAGCGTGTTGGCAAAGCGGTTGTATCCGTAAACCCGGGCAACCTCCTCCACGAGGTCGATCTCGCGCTCCAGATCGAGCCGCCAGGAAGGAAGTTGTACGCTGAAGGTTGCAGGTTGCAGGCTATCGGTTGACGGTTGGAGCGTGCAGCCGAGCGCAGTGAGATATTGGCGGACCAGGTCCGCAGTGAGTCCGGATCGACCAGGCTGGTCTTCCAGCGTTGTGCCGAGGTGACGACGCACCTGCTCCACGGAAAGAGCAATCGGCAGCCGCCCAGCCGTCCGAGCCGCGAGCGCAGGCACGACTATGTCGACCAACTCGCCCTCTGCCGCTCCACCCGATTGCAGGATTAGTTTTGCGACCAACGCATTGGCTGTCGCGCAGGCATTGAAGTCCGCGCCCCGCTCGAAGCGGTGCGACGCGTCCGTATGGAGTCCGTGCCGCCGGGAACTTCGCCGCACGCTGGCCGGATCGAACCATGCCGCCTCGACAAGAATGTTCTTCGTCTCCGGCGTAATCATGGAGTCCCACCCGCCCATCACGCCCGCCAGCCCCAGCGCCTTTACGTGGTCGGCGACGACCAGGTCGTCGGCTTCGAGGATGCGCTCAGTGCCGTCGAGCAGCTTTAGCCGCTCGCCCTTCCGCGCGAGCCGGACGATGATTCCGCCCTCAATCTTGTCCAGGTCGAACGCGTGCGTCGGATGCCCCATGCCCTGCAGCACGAAGTTCGATGCGTCCACTGCATTCAGAATTGCCTTCGACCCGATGAGTCCGAAGTACTCCGCAACCAGCCCCGTCGACGGCGCAATTGTCACCCCACGCAGTACCCGCGCTGTGAAGCGGCCGCACAACTCCGGCGTCTCGATCGCTACCGAAAACGGCTTCGCACCGGGCGCCGCGGCGGGTAACGCGGTATCGAGCGGCGCCAGCGGCAGGTCATAGATCGTCGCCGCCTCGCGCGCGATGCCGTAGTGGTTCATCGCATCCACCCGGTTGGTCGTGATGTCCATCTCAAACAGGTGCCCATTGTCCGCGCCGAGAGCATGCACTCCCTCCACCGCGATGCCGCGCAGCGTCAGGTCCTCGGCCAGTTGATGGTCGGAGACGGCGATGTCGGAGACGTAAGTGCGGAGCCATTTTGTGAGAATGTTCATTGACTTATCTGGACCTTCAGGATTATTCGGTCTTCCAATCATTGCTGGGCATAATGCGTTTCATGAATTCATCGAAAAGCGGGACGGTAAAGGCTGTATCGCCGTGGCTCGGACTCCAGATCATGCCTTTGAGGATGATCCGTTCCCTGAGAGGGCCGAGTGCGCTGGTTTTCTTCCCAAGGACGTTTGCGATATCTCCTGAACGGTGAGGTCCGGGACCAAGCTCCGCCATTGCGCGCAGGTACCGGCGTTCTGCCGGAGTTAGACGATCGAATCGAACAAGGAAAAAGCTGTCGTCCAAGGCAGCGACGGCTGCCTGCGAGGCCGACACTACGTCCTGGCGGGTAATCGGTGAGCGGACTGCAACATCCCAGGAGTGTTTGCCCCATTCTTGCAGGAAATACGGATACCCCTGGGTGCGCCCAAGAAGTTCCGCCATCGCATCTTCCTCGTAGCCGACACCTTCTCGCAGCGCCGGTTTGCCCACAGCTTGCCGGGCCTCATCCTCTCGAAGTGGCCCGATGGGGGGAAAGTCGAACATGCGTTCAGCGTATGACTTGGCATTTCCGGCCAAAGCACGCAACTGGGGCAGGCCGGCTCCAATCAGCCCAATGGGGAGTTGGCGCTGAGCGCAGCGATGCAACGCGGAGATAAGTGCGCCAAACTGAACCTCTTCCAGATACTGCATTTCGTCAAGGAAGAGGACGACGGCTGTTCCGGCTGCTTTGGCCGCCTCTCCAACGCGCTCCATGAGGACGCTCAGATCGACTTCGAGGTCTCCACTGTCGGCCTCTCCCGGCGTTGGCTCGGCATCAAGTGTAATTTCCAGATCGCTGTATTTGATCTTCAGGCGCTTTACAAAGCCCGCCAATGCGCTGAGTCCCTGGTGGGCTATCTGCTTCGCCGCCTCCACACGCGACAGTTTCAAGAGCGCTGAACGAAGCTGGGGGGCAAGCAAGGCTGGCAGCGAACGCTTCTCCGGCGTCTCTGCGCGAACCGTGACGACGCCTTGCAATTCAGCATCAAGACGCATTTTCTCCAATAGAACCGTCTTGCCCACCCCTCGTAATCCCACAAGAAGAACGTTCTTTGCCGTCTTGCCGAGACGCAGTCGCGCAATGGAAACAGATACATCCTCGCGAAGAGCGTCGCGGCCTACGAGTTCCGGGGGTGGCGCTCCAGCACCCGGAGAATATGGGTTGAGCCTGCGATCCATCGCCGAATTATAACAAAGTTATCAAAGTTAACAAATGTATGTATAAATAGATAAATTCCATCAAATTACGCAAATTGCTCCAGAAAGCGCATGTCGCCCGAGTAGAACTGCCCAATCTCCGAGACTCCATGCAGAATCATCGCAATACGCTCCACGCCCATCCCAAACGCGAATCCTGTCACCTTCGCCGGATCGTACGCGGCGGTCTTGCCCATCGCCACGCGCTGTTCATCCACGCTGGCAAACACCGCCGGATCGACCATTCCGCAGCCCAGCAGCTCAATCCAGCCGGAGGACTTGCACTTGCGGCAGCCCTTGCCGGCGCAGAAGATGCAACTGATCTGCACATCCGCGCTGGGCTCCGTGAACGGGAAAAAGCTGGGGAAGAACCGCGTCTTCACGTCCGATCCGAACAGCGCCTTCATGGCATGATCGAGCGTTCCCTTCAGGTCGGAGAAGGTGATGTTGGTGTCAACGCAAAGCCCTTCGACCTGGTGGAAGACCGGCGAATGCGTCGCGTCTGCGGCATCGTTCCGGTGCACCTTACCCGGAACCACGATGCGAATCGGCGGCGCGTCGGCGATCATCGTGCGAATCTGCACTGGTGATGTATGCGTCCGCATCAGAAGGCGGTCCCGCGATGGCCTCGCCTGTTGCCCCGCGACCACGAGCGTGTCCTGCGTATCGCGTGCCGGATGGTTTGGCGGGAAGTTCAGCGCCTCAAAGTTATAGAAATCGCTTTCCACCTGCGGCCCCAGCGCAGTCGAGTAGCCGAGATGGTGGAACACGCGCACAATCTCGTGCATCGTCTTCAACAGCGGATGCTCGATCCCAGGCGCACGCACCGTGCCCGGCAGCGTGATATCGATACCGGCCTTCGCCGCGCCCTTAGCAGGTTTAGCCTCGGCGTCAGCCAGAGCGGCCTCAATCTGCTGCTTCAACTCATTGAAGCGCATGCCCAGAGGCTTGCGCGCCTCCGCCGGCGCAGACTTCAGCCACACATCGCTGATGAGCTTCAGCCGACCCTGTTTCCGGCCGAGCCAGCGCAGGCGAAACGCCTCCGCGTCCAGATGCGCAGCGGTTTCACCGCGAACCTCTTCCGCCAGAATGGCGAAGGCGGCATCCAGGGAAGGTTCGTCGTAATTAGGAAGTTGGGGGATGTCTTCGTTCATGAAACCCGGCACACTTGCCTTTCGGAGTAGCAGCGGGCTTCAGCCCGCGGTAATCTGCCGCCCAGACAAGGGGCTTTAGCCCCGGGCCTTCTCCGCCCTCGCTGCAATTCAGACGCTTTTAGCACCGTCTTAGTGTATCGCGCCTCTACAGCGCCGACAGCACGATGGCCACCACCACCACGCCCAATAGCAGGCTGCGTTTGTCCGTAATCGCATACACCACCGGGTCCTCGTGCAGCTCGTCCCGCGAGGCCAGCAGCCACAATCGGCTCAGCCACAGCAGCAACACGGGGACCAACAGCCAAAGTCGCGTCGTGTGACCGTACAGCTTTGCCGCGGCGTCCAGGTTCCCGATGTAAAGCAAAAACACCAGCACCGAGGCATATCCGCTGGACGTGCCGAAGCTGCGCAACTGTTCCATGTCGGAGATGCGATACCCGCGGCCCTTCACAGCAATCGTGCCAGACGCCTCGCTGCGTATCCGCATGCTCTCCAGCTCGGAGAAGCGCTTAACGAACGCCAGCGACAGGAAGAAAAAGATGCTGAACGCCGCCAGCCAGGGAGAAACTGTCACACCCGCGGCCGCCGATCCCGCAAGAAGCCGGATCGTATATAAGCCCGACAGCACAATTACATCGACCAGCACCATGCGCTTCAGCCGCATCGAGTACGCGATCGTGGAGATGGCGTAAACGATCAGCCATCCGAGGAAGCTCCCCTGCCCGTTCCACGGAAACTGCGGCGAGAACGTAAACAGCACACGGAACAGAACCAGCGCGAGCGCCAGTGAACTCGCAAGAAACACCAAAATCGTTGCCACACCCGCAATCGGAGACAGGTCGCCCGACGCAAACGGCCGCCGGCGCTTCCGCGGATGGTGCCGGTCCGCCTCCAGATCCAGCAGGTCATTGATGATGTACGTCGCCGACGCGGTCAGCCCAAAGCTTAGAAACGCCAGGCAAGTGGCAACCATGGGTCCCACCGCGCGCACGTGGGCAAGCAACAACGGCAGGAAGATCAGCACATTTTTGGCCCACTGATGCAGCCGGATCGCGCGCAGCCACGCCTTCACCGGAGAGGCCGAGTCGCTGAATACCCGTACTGGCACAACCTCCGCCCTGCGAAGACCCGCGCTCAGGCTGCGGTGCGGATTCGCCACCATGGGATGCGCACAGTGCGTCAGCAAAGCTACGTCGGGCCGCGCGTTCCCGATGTAGCAAAAACCCGCCGGAAACTTCTCCTGGAACGCCGCCAGCTTGTTATGGCCGGTAAGGTTCGTGCTGCCATCCGAAGCCAGCACCCCGGTGAAGATTCCCAGGTGCGCGGCTACGCGTTCCGCCAGTAGCGTATCCGCCCCGGTTGCCAGATAAATCTCGCGGCCCTCGGCATGTTGTTGCCTCAGATATTCGAGCAGCGGCTGATTGTACGGAAGATGTACGACATCAATCGCGGCCAGCAACGAGACCTTGCGCTTGAACGCAGCCTTGCCCTGGGCGATCCACCTGGGAAACTGCAGCAGCGATAGCGGACTCTGTCGTGCTAGCACAATGACGGTGTCCAGCAACGTGTCGGACTTCACCAGCGTGCCATCCAGATCGACGCAGAGCGGCTCGCAGGACGGTACGGGCGTCCCAACCTGCGCAACCCTGTCGCCGGCACCGGGCTCAGCAGCAAAGGCGGGTTGTGATTGCGCGGATTCCAAAGACAAGAGTCAGCCCCTTCCCGGAAAGCGCCTTTCTCTGCATGCCGAAGAAGCGCGTTCCGG
>DASWCA010000631.1:0-6338 GCA_036390355.1 Acidobacteriaceae bacterium | reverse complement strand
TGATGGAGAAGCGTGAGGACAAGCTCGACAAGCGTTTCCTCAATCGCGATATCGTCGATGGCATCGGACCGTGGGGAAAGGAGTCCACGTAGGCGTCCTAGAGAGACGCCCTGTCGCCGAAACTGAAGCTGCGACCCTAGTACCACTTGCCCGGCATCATCACATTCGATATCACCTTCATGGACGACTCGCCTTCCAGTTGCTCGTGCGCGACGCAAGCAAAGTATGCTTGTAATTTGTGAGGGAATACTAGGCAGCCAGTGAGAAAAGCGGCAAGAAAAAAGCGGCCTCGTGCGTCCGGCACGGCCGTGCGGCGCGCGGGACGGGCGACCACGCGCTCAACCGCTGGGCCGGGCTTTGCCTTTGAAGACCAGATCGCCGCATGGTTGTTGCTGAAGATGCTGACCGGCGAGACCATGCCGGGCATGAACGGTCGTCTTGGCTTGCGGCTACAGTCTCAGACCAGTGCACTCGGGTGGTTGATTGATGACCTTCTCGTCACTTGCGGGCCGGAATCCGAAGAATCCCACTTGGCCCTCTCGTGCAAGAGCAATCTACAGGTGACGAGCGCCGGTCTTCCGCATGACTTTGTCAGCGCCGCATGGAAGCAGTTCGCAATTGGCGGCACTGGACCTCTGCGCCGCGGTCGCGACCGCATTGCGCTGGTGACAAGAGGACATCATCCGACGTTTCAAGCAGTTTGGACAGATATCAAGAATGCATGTACCGGCAGCGATCCGGCACTTGCGCTGGCGAGGATCCGGAGTACGGGCAAGCACCGGACCGTCTTCGACAACATTAAAAAAGTAGTGCAGAAATTATCGGCAACAGTCCGGGATGAAGACGTACTCGAGTTCGTCCGTCATCTCCTTGTAGTCTCCACGGATTTTGACCTTGACCCCTCGACGGATCGCGAATCCGCGATCTCGCAATGTAGACGCGTCCTTACCAGTGCGGCGCCGGACGAGGCGCGTGCGCTTTGGCAAACCCTGGTGGAGCGAGCCGGCAAGGCCCGTCTCGGAGACGGCACGATCGATCTGCCCCAGCTTTGGCACGAGTTGCGCGGTCGGTTCAAACTCAATGACCACCCTGACTTTTCCTCCGGATGGAAGTTGCTCAGAGCGTATACGCGCGAGCATCTCAGCAACATCGAAGCGACGCTGCCTTCCGGCTATTCGCTGGCGCGATCCGAAGACGGCGGCAAGCTGGCACAAGCGATATCGAACAACCCGATTGTTGTTCTCTACGGCGACTCGGGGACCGGGAAATCGGCGCTTGCCAAATCGATCCTGGACCGCCAATTCCCGGAGGAGCCACACGTATGGCTTGGTCCAGACACGCTCGGTGCGACGCTGATCGAAGTTGAACGCACAAAGACCGACTTAGCGCATCCGCTCCATACCACGCTGAAAGCAACGGCGCACCCTAACAACGTTCTAGTGATTGACGCCGCGGAGCGCATCAGCAGTGAAATGGCCCTGCCGGTTAAGCAGTTGGTGGGGGCGCTTGTGTCCGAGCATGCCCCTGGTGAAATCCCCGTCTGGCGGATTTTGATTGTTGGTCAAACCGAGGCGTGGATAGACGGGCGGCTGCAAGGCCTTCTTGGCGACAAACAGCCGGCGTCGGTCGAACTAGGCCCCGCTCCCCTTGCCGAGGTTCAGGCGGCTCTGCGGTCGACGGCACAGTTGAGCTGGCTTGCTCTGCAGGATGACGCCGTAGCAGTCCTCGCAAATCTTCGAGCGCTCGCATGGGTTATGCAGGCTGCGTCGCACTTTCAGCAACAAGGACACATCGCACGGCTGTCGCTCACAGCGATCGCAGATTCGCTGTGGAAATTCTGGACGAACGGACAGTTGCCGCTGCAGGGAATGCTGATGCGGCTTGCAGAGCGGGAAGCCTCTTTTGAGCACAGCGTCGGGCTCAGCGAGTTGTCGGCCTCGGAGGCGCTTGCGCTGCAAGAAAAGCCCTCGCAACTGCCTTTGCGGATCACCTCGCGGAATCGTGTCGAATTTCAGCATGACCTGGCGGCTGAATGGGCGCGCTTCCAACGTCTGAAGGAATTTTCAGACGACACTGCTCGATGGGCAGCTCTCGCACAGAATCCGCTGTGGACTGGTGCGTTGCGCATGCTCGGCCAGTTCCTTTTGCGCGAGCCCATCAATGATCGTACCGCATGGGACATCGCCTTTGAGAAATTGGATGCACCCCAGCAAGGTATGGGGCTGGCGACGGACATCCTGCTCGATGCGTTGTGTCTGGATCCTCTCGCGGAGTCGCTTCTCACGGAACGCGCGGATCTTTTGTTTGCCGATCATGGCGCTCTGCTCAATCGCCTGCTCTTGCGTTTTCATCACATCGCGACCGTACCTAGCGGCCAGATTCCGTTGTCGCAGGTGGATCCATCGCTAGGCTTGTATGTCGAAGCGCAGAACCGTTTGCCCATAATTTACCGTTGGCCTCCCGTAATACGCTTTCTGGCCGCACACCGAGATCGCGTGGCAAGCCTCATGTCTCCGGTCGTTGCCAAACTTTGCGAAAGATGGCTCACGACAATGCCTGTGGAGCTCATCCCTGGGACGCCAATGCCGTTCCGGAGGGAGCTCGCGGAAGTCGCTCTATTCACCGCCAGAGCGCTTCAGGTAGCGCAAGGGAAGCGTTTCATCTTCGGCGACGACTCAGAGAAACCCATCTATGCCGCGGCCCTGGCCGGCGCGCCGGATATGCCCGACGAGGTGTCTGCATGGGTACTGGAAATGGCGCAGCGCCGCCCGTGGCGCACCGATGTCGTCGCGCAAATCGTGGAGTTTCACGAGCGGCAGGCTAGAGAGCATGCCGAGCGGCTTCGCATCGATCCGGAATACCGTACAAGGCATCAACAGCGTGAGCGGATGCCGACCTTCATATCGTCCGCCAGAGAGCTACCGCCCTGGCCGCTCGGACCATTGCAGCGGGTCGAGCGGGACTTCCGTGAGTGCTGCACACACTCGCATTCCCTCGCTCCGTTGATGAAGGCCAGGCCGGAAGTAGCTGCGGAAGTATTGCTCGCCGTCCTCATCGAGGATTCTCCCGAGGAAGAGTATCGCCCACACCCCGGACTGAGCGACAACCATGGCATGGAATTCGACCATGACAGCTATCCGACCGCATATTGGCAGAGCGCGTTCTATATCTTTCTCCAAATCGCACCCGACAGTGCGTTAGGCGCGTTGATCGCGCTCGTGGATTTCTGCACCGAGCGCTGGGACTACGAAAGGCAACGCCATGGTGCCGATCGCATCAGCATTGTGCTCGACTTACCAGGGGGTACACAGAAGGAGTTCGTCGGAAACCACTCGGTGTTGGATTGGAGCCAGGAGAATTCGACGCACGCCGGCCAGTTGCATTGCGCGTTGGCTGCGCTTGAGAAGTGGCTTTGCGCCGGTCTCGATGGTGGCACCGACGTTACACCCTATATCCAACGCTTGTTGGACAGTTCACGTTCTGTCGCGGTCCTAGGAGTATTGCTGAACGTCGGGAAGTACCGTCCGGTCCTGTTCGAGGGTCTGCTGCGTCCCCTCCTCGCCCATCAACCGCTCTATTTCTGGGACAAGTATCGACTGGACACCTTGCAGTGGCGATTCGATGCGGCCGCCTGGGCGCGCCAAGGTGAGGCCATTTTTCAGATGGCACGCGAGTGGTGGTCCGCTGCGTATCGCAGGGTTGCGCTGCGGAGCATCGCGGCTCATCTGGTGGCATTCAAATCCGAGATCGCCGCGTACTTGGCCGCGATCATCAAGCAATGGGAATTGCCCGGGCATGAAAAGGCTGCGCTCGAACTGCGCATCTTGCAAGCTGAGCTCGATCGCGACAACTACAAAGAGGACCCCGACGGTAGCGGGCGGATGCAATTCGAGTATCCGGAATCTCTGCAGCGAGATGTCGCGAGCTACCAAAGGGCGACCGAACCCACGCTCCGAATCCTGATGCTCCCCCATGAATGCGGCCAGTTGCTCGGGAAGCCTGCGGAGCTCACGGCGGAGAAAGCGGAAGGGCTTGCGGGTTTTCTGGGCGCACCTTTGCCCGGCATGAATACGGATGTCAAAGAAGATGATCAATGCCTAGCACGCATAGCCGTCGCCTCGACGCTGCTCGCGCGGGCTCGCCCTTGGCTCGACGCGCACCCCGAGATTCGTGACAGCGCCAGAGCGACCCTGCGCGCCGTTGTCGACCAGATAGGTGACGATAGCGAGTTTCTGCGCGGCCGGATGCTGAGCAGCCGTGGCGAACTGGAGTTTGTCGCACATGCAGTAATGCACGACTTCATCCGCTCGCCAGCTTCCTCTGACGCAGGGCACGCGGTGCTGCGCGTGCTGACCAGTGGTAATGAGGCGGCCGTAGCGACGTTGACATCGCTTGCGTACGCGCATCGGGAGCAGCTCGGCGGTGCCTGGTGGAGGCTGCTTGAGATTTCATTACTGTGGTGTGCCCTTACCGTCCTGGTTCCCCGGCCCGACGAACCGCAAATACTGCACAAGCTATGGGGTCGCTGGCTGCGATGGCTCCGAAACCGCAAGTTGACGACTACCGATTCGACCCTCGCGCGCGTTGACCCGTTGGCGATCGCACATCGCGTCGAGCGCTTGCAGCGGCGGCGTTGGGTCAGGGAATTCAAACGGGAGCGTGGCCGGTTTGGAGGTGATCCCAGCACGCGGCGATCCTCTGGACTGGATACGCATCTCCTAAAGGCGACGTTTACCTGGCTATTCCAGACCCCTCCTGCCGGGACGCAGCAGTCTGACCCTAGGGACACAGAGAACCGACTCGAGCTGCTGAAGCGCTTATTGAATTTCGAGTTATGGCCGCATGCCGACCGCCGAGAAGATGATCGCGACGAGCCTCCGACTCAGATAGGGTACGAGATTGTCCCAGCAATCGCCAAAGTGATACCCGGACTGCCCCTGGATGCCGCAGCCGAGCTGTGGCAGCCGTTATTTCGGCTGGGCGGTAGCGCGCACTACATCCTCGGTCATTTCATCGACTGCTGGTTGCAGCAGGTTTCCCGGAATTGCGACATCGCGGCATTTTCCCGGCACTGGAAGGCGATGATCGAGTACGCATTAGCCTCTCCACAATGGAGTTCTGGCCGTCATTGGTACTACGGCGAGCGGCTTCTGTGTCGCTTGCTGGGTTGCGGTTCGGAGTTGTCGCTGGATCAAGTTACGGAGCTGCAGACGACGGTTCTGAAAATGAAGGATCTGTACGAATCCTGGGCAGACAAGCATCTCGACCGAGAAGAAGACCATATCACGTACTTTTGTGGGTTCTTGAGCTCATCTACCGGGCGCCTTCTTCGTCTTGTTGGTCTGCAATGGCTGCACCGTTCCATCCGACAGCAGGCACCGGAAAATCTCCACTGGAGACGATCAGGTACGGCGGGAGCTGTGACGAATCTGCTGGACGTCATGCTGACAGAAAATATTGATGAACTCACCACGAATGCACTGGCGCGCGACGCATTGCTGGAACTGGTTGCAATCCTCGTGAAGCAGCAGGCGCCCGTTGCCCTGGCGCTTCAGGAACGTGCTAGCGCAAAGTTGGCCGGGAAAACGCCCCGACGTCCTTCCCAAACCGAGTAGCGATGAGTCTGGAGTCCACCCGAACTAGGAGCGGACACTCCTGACCGCCTGCTTTGGGTCGAACGCGGACATTGAAGGTGGCGGATATCGCTACCCCTTCCCCCAACCCCTCGCTCGCTCGAGCGCGCGCTTCCATTCTTCCATCCGCCGCTCCGCCTCTTCGCGCTTCATCTTCGGCTCGAAGCGCTTCGCGACTTTCCATTGTTTCGCGATTTCCTCGCGGCTCGCCCATACGCCGGTGGCCAATCCGGCGAGATAAGCCGCCCCCAGCGCCGTGGTCTCCAGCACGCGCGGACGCACCACGGGCACGCCGAGCAGGTCCGCCTGGAATTGCATGAGCAGATCGTCCGCCGCGGCGCCGCCGTCGACGCGAAGCTCTTTCGACGAGCGTCCCGAGTCCCGCTCCATGGCGTGCAGGAGCTCGGCCGACTGGAAGGCGATCGATTCCAGAGCTGCGCGCGCGATGTGGCCGGCGTTCGAGCCGCGGGTCAAGCCGACGATGGTCCCGCGCGCGTACGGGTCCCAGTAGGGGGCGCCCAGGCCCGCGAAGGCCGGAACGAAGTACACGCCGTCGGAATCGCGCACGCTCGCGGCGAGCTTCTCGACGTCGACCGATTTCTTGATGAGGCGCAGGCCGTCGCGCAGCCACTGCACCACCGCGCCGCCGATGAAGACGCTTCCTTCCAGTGCGAAGGTGTTGGCTTGCGCCGCGCAGGTGGTGAC
>DASWCA010000630.1:0-3129 GCA_036390355.1 Acidobacteriaceae bacterium | reverse complement strand
GTGGCGGAAACGGACATAGCCGCGGTCGACTACCAGCAGGCCGGCTGTCTCGGCAGGCTCCAGGTCGGAGGCTGAGAGACCCTGCAGGGCGAGTGCGCGATCGAGAACGTCGGCAGCGGAGGCACCCGCCGCCGCCAGCAGCAACATCGCCTGGCGGGTCGGCGGCTGAAGCGCTCCGACACGGCGGCCGAACGTCTGCTCTAGTCGTCGGCCGATGCGCAGTGGCTCAACCGGAAGCGGATGCTCGCCGAGGGCGGAGAGTTCAAGAAGTGCGAGCGGGTTGCCTGCGGCCTCGGCCACTCGAACATCTAGCACCTCCAGGGGCAGGCCGGTGCGCTGTGCGGCGAGAACTTCGCGGGCCGAGCCCGCATCGAGACCAGCCACCACAACCTCAGGCAGCGCTTCAAGCAGCCGGTTAACCTCCGCAGGCACGTCCTCGGGCGGGCGAGCGGTGAATATCACGGCGATCGGCTCCGCCTGCAGGCGGCGGGCCGCGAACACGATCGCCTCGAGCGAGGACACGTCGAGCCAGTGGGCGTCATCGATGGCGACGAGCAGGGGCTGTTCGTCTGCCGCGGCGGCGAGCAACGTCAATGTCGCAACGGCTACAGCCAAACGGTCGCCACCAGTGGCAGGCCCCAGGTAAAGCGCTCCGTTCAGCGTCTGAGCCTGACGCGGCGGTAGCCGGGGCAACAGCGTGGTCAACGGCTCGAAAAGCCAGGACAGCCCGGCAAAGGGAGTCTCGGCCTCCGACTCGTGACCTTGAACGGGCAAAACCCGAAAGCCGTCCGCAGCCTCGGTGCCGAATCGGAGCAACGTAGTCTTCCCGATGCCAGCCTCGCCGCGAAGCACGAGCACCGCTGCTCTTTCTTCGCGGGCCTCTGCAATCATGCGCCGAAGCTGATCACACTCCGCGGAGCGCCCTACCAACATGACGTAAGGTTAGTACACTGGGCTCATCCGCAGACGTGCTGATGTTTTAGCTGGTGAAGATGATCTTTGCTGGGGTTACTGCGCAGTCAAATTTTATGTCGGCGCCCCGTAATATCATCTGTCCGGCTGCCGTGAACCGAATCGAGAGCGTAGAAAGGCCGCTGCGACCCTGATCCTGTCGGTTCTCGCGGTGCGCGTTCGCTCCCGGGTGCGGTTAAGGAAGGCGCCGCCATCGTTGCGTGGGCGCGGGGTGCCGCCGTGCAATCCAATGGGGCGATGCTATCAGAATGGCGACCAGGTCAGCACGCGCTGACCGTAGACGTCCCATAGCTTTCCGCAGAAGAGGCCGCCGAAGCGTAGTGCAGCCGATATTCGACCCTTAACCGTAGCGCTTTGTACCCGGAAGCTAGCCAACTGCGCGAGAAAATCAGGTAGATGAATCCGGATAATACCGGACGCCACGATCTCGGCAGTCCTGTCGTTCGCTGGTTCAATGTAACCGCGTAGAATGCGAACGTGCAGTGTGGTCGTTGCAGACCATATTCCAATATTTGAATCGTCGTAGATGTCTTTGTGTCCGACCAAGGTAAGCTTGTGCCCGGCCTTGTCCGTGAACCAGAGGCGATACAGCATCTGAAGATGTTCCGGGTCTGACTCTTCGACGAAAAGGTTGAAGGATCCTTGCTCGACCGGCCGTTGCCCGCCTAGCGCCTGGCATATCACGCTGCCTGTAACTGAAGCCTGGTGCTCCGGGCTGATGATGAAGTCATCCATCTCCTGGATTTCAACGGTCAGGCGCGCTGAAAGGTCCGACTCGCGCCGGCCGGCAACGGCATCTGGCGCTTCGAACCGGAGCGATCCGGTCATTCGCTCGGTGAAGCGCAGCCGAGTCCGGTCGCTGCCATATGACGGCGGCGTGGCCGTCAGTTTGACAGGCGGATCCTGCTCGTCGCACCAACGCCGGGCCGCCTGGACGCCAAGTTCCACTGCCTCTGCGAAGCGGTCGCGCGTGAAGTTGACCAGATAGTTGAGCGGGACCTCCGCCGACAGCAGCTTGACATCTATGCAGCGGCGGAACTCTCCTGGCTCACCGTTTCGGATGGCGGTATTGTTTTCCTCGATACGATCCAGCCATTCCTGGAGCCTGCTGTTAGCTGCAGTTTCGATAATCTGGAAGTAATTTGCTATGAAGCCATCGTACCAGCGACCCCGCCGGCTGACGGTCCAGATTATCCACAGCTCCGAACAGCCGCGGCGAATGGCTTCTCCGATGTTTGCGTCAGTGACGTACACCGGATCGATGTAAGTGTCGCCTTCAATGACAGTGGGCGGGAACCACATCGGAAGTGATACAGCCGCGGCCAAGCGGTCTTCGTTCATTTCGGCGGCCGTAAGCACCCGGAGCTCATTCTTACTAAAGTTGTAGAGGTTAAAGCTCGCACTGCGGTTGGTAGCACGTATCTCCGTCCAGTCCAGGCCCCAGGCAGGAAAGACGTGCTCGCGATATCCTTTGAGAGTGAAAAGAGATTTGGCATAAGGCCCTCGCAGATACTGCCGCCAATTTGGTGAAACGCCCTTTAGCGGCCGCAGGTTTCTCCAGTTGTCTGCGATTTGCTTGCCTGACATGTACTGGCAGTACATGGCCAGATTAAAGGTGCCCCCACTGGCCCCGTCGGCATGGTCGAAAGTCAGCTCGGCCTCATCAAGCCATACCTGGAGAACCCCGGCCTGGAAGGCTACCTTCAACCCGCCTCCGGCCAAGATAAGTGCACGCCCGCCGGATGCGGACTCGCGGTCACCGGACATTTGTGTTACGCCTCTTTTTCTTGAAGTCGTCAATGATCCAGTCGGCGGAGCGATCGGCCAGAGCCGCTATAGTGAGCGAGGGGTTGGCGCCCACGGGACCTGGCAGTACCGAGCCGTCTGCGATGGAAAGACCCGGGTAACCGAATACCTGGCCGTACTCATTTACTACACCCTCGCCCGGGTGCCGTCCCATCGGTGCTCCGCCTAGCGGATGAACGGTGATGAGCATGTTGAGCAGCCATAGCGGGTTTGCGGTATAGCTGGAGCCGAGCTTGCCGGCGATGGACTGCATGGTTTCGTTTAGCCGGGTGAAGTAAGCCTTCGACGCGGTTGGATTCCAGTCGAGGTCGAGGTATCCGCAGGGCACCTGCAAGATCAGCGATTTATAAG
>DASWCA010000629.1:0-6219 GCA_036390355.1 Acidobacteriaceae bacterium | reverse complement strand
TGACGGTGAGGTCGCCGCCCATGTACTGGCGGAGGATTTCTCCGGGGTGGGACGGGTTGAACATCGGCATCGGTCGAACCTCCTTTGATAGTCGTCTAGGCAGTGTTCCAAGTCTATAGCGTATCGACATGCAATACGCTGGTCAGGATGACTATGACATGCAGGTGAGGTGGCTAGAACTTGAAGCGGTAACGGAGTTCGGCGAAGATCTGGCGCGGGTCGTTGGTGTGGAATCCTCCGAAGGTGAGGGAGTTGTCGAGCAGCACGTGGCGGTTGGCGACGTTGGTCGCAGTGATGGACGCGGTGATGTTTTCGCCGAAGCTTTTGCCGATGGCGAGGTCGAACGTGGTGTGCGGGGGCAGGTAGGAATTTGGGTATGGAGTTGCGGGGTCAGGGTTGCCGTTGTGGAATCCGGAGCCATAGTAGACGTTGGTGGAGGCGGTGATGCTGTGGGGGAGGGTGGCGTTGAAGCCGAGGTTGAGGGTGTTGCGCTGGTCGTGGTCGACGGGAGAGTAATCGAAGCCGGCATCGCAGGCGGGGTCGCCGACGGGCGCGCAGATGAGGCCGCCGGTGATGGAGCCACGCTGCTCGGCGATCTGGTTGGAGTAGGCGAGGTGGGCCTGGCCGAGGTGGGCGAGCCGGGGTGAGCGGAGGGTGACTTCCCAGGCACGGACGAGTGCCCCGTTGACGGTGACGGGGAAGTAGATGCTGGAGTCGCCGACATTGGCGTGGTCGAGAAAATTGTCGATGCGAGTCTTGAAGGTATCGGCGTCGAGGAGCCAGCCTCGGAGGGGAATTTGCACGCCGAACTGGTGCTCTTCGTCGCGCTCGCCGTGGAGCGGGACGAAAACGGTGTTATTGGCTTGCGCGAAGGCGACGATGGGGCCGGAGGCAGTGAGCAGCGGCGGGGGCTGGTAGAAGCGTCCGTAGAATCCGCGGAAGACCCAGTTGAGGCGGGGTATGCGGACGGCAAGGCCGGTGCGCGGGTTGAATGCGGTTTCGGTGAAGGCGCCGACGAATTGGGTTGCGCGAAGGCCGGCGGTCAGCGTGAGCCAGGATGCGGGCTTGAAGTTGTCGGAGAGGTATTCTTCGACAATGCCGCCGTTGGCTGTGCTGCGGCCGGTGAAGTTCGAAGTGCCGCTGCCATCGTTGAAGATTGCTCCGAAGAGATTGCTGTCGTGCTGGCCGAAGGAGAAGAGGCCGGCTTCGAGCGTGTTGCGAGCGATGGTTGTGGTGAAGTTTGTCTGCGCGCCGGCGTAGATGGAGGAGCGATCCGCGGTCGTCGCGACCGGGGTGTCGCTGGGGCGGGAGGAGTAGTCTGCGCGGTTCAAGTGGAAGAGGGGCGAGACCTGGAGGACAGTGGAGGCGTTGAATGTTCGGACCCAGGAGCCCAGGGCGGCGATATCGGTCTCGCGCTGGGCGTCACGAAGGCCGCTGGAGTCGAACTGTCGATTCTCGAAGTCGGTGGGGTTGGGGTCGTAGGGGATCTGGAAGTAGTCTTCGCGGGCGAGTGTAATAAGGCGGAACTGGTCCTTCGGCGTGCGGTTGTAGATGAGGGAGGCGAATCCGCCGAAGCCGTTGTCGGCGTCGTGCAGGACCTGGCTGGTGGGCGGGGCAAGGCCGAAGTCGCTGCGGTTGCCGTTGAGGCTTGTGTACCAGGCGAATTTTTCGGTGTGGTCGCCGAGGTTGACCTGGTCGTTGGTCTGGAGGAAGTTGCCGGCGGAGAGGACGAGTTCGCCCTGACGGCTGCGCTCAAATCCGGTGCGCGGGACAATGTTGAAGACGCCGTAGGTGCGGTCGCCGATGCCGGAGTCGTAGCTGCCGCGCTGGACTTCGAGATAGTCGATGTCCTTGGGGTCGATCTGTGCGGCGAGGTTGCCGGCGATGTTGGTGTTGGGAATTTCGACGCCGTCGATGAGCCAGGAGACCTGATGGCCGCCGCGCATGTGGAGCATGTCGTGAGTCATGTAGGCGCCAGGGACGTAGTCGGTGATCATGGCGAGGGAGTTGGTGTGGTCGGCTCCGGGAGTAAGGGCGATGTCGGTGCGGTCGACGAGCGTGGTGGAGGTGGCGGTATCAACGGTTGCGGCCTGGACGGGTGCGGTGACAGTGACGGTCTGGGAGACGGGGCCGAGTTCCAGCGCGAAGTGGAGGGTGGGCGAAGTATCGGAGTGGATGGTGAGTGACTGCTGAAGGGTCTGGAAGCCGGTGTGGGTGATGGTGACGGTGTAGTCGCCGAGCGGGATGTTGGGCAGGGTGAATGCGCCTTCGTTATCGGTGTCGGTGGATTGTGTGAAGGCAGAGTGCGCGGCGGTTAGGGTGATGCGTGCGCCGGGGAGCGGGCGGTGCTGAGGGTCGTGGACGACTCCGTGGAGCTGCGAGAAGACAGTTGCGCGAGCGGCTGGGGCTGCGAGCAAAGTGAGGAGCACGAAGAGTCTAGTGGCTCGAATATATTTCCGAACGGCAGAATGCATAACGCTCCGCGTCACGAGGTCGTGACGAGGCTGAGGCGAAGAACGCCGGGATGATGTGTGAGAGGAAGCGCTTAGGCGAGGAGGGTTGGTGGGCCGCGCTTGAGGTTCGAGGAGGGGCTGAAGGTCTGGGCCGGGCGTGGGGTCGCGGTGATCGTCGCGCGGTTGCGGTGCAGTTCGATCGAGTCTGGCGGCACTGTGGCGAGAGATGCGCCGGCGAGACGTGGCGGCGTGGAGGCGGCCGGGTAGTTGGGGCAGGGCGGAGCGTGGAACGCCGGGCCGCTGTTGTCGTGGGCGATCACCATCGTGCAGTGGTGAGCGCCATGCATGCGGCAACAGGCGGGCAGCGAGGCCTGCGGATCGGCGGATGCGGCGAAGAGTGGGAGGACGAGCGGGGATCCGAATGCGATCAGCAACGTGATGGCAAGCATTCGGCGGAGCATGATTGAGTATAGCGGGTTGGAGATGCGCGGGATACGATACGATATTCGCAAGGGTGCGCCTGACATGGTGTATCGACTGCAGCGACACGCACTGCCGATCAAGGCATATCTTCGGGCCTCTCTCGTTCTCGCCTATGCAGTTCCTGCTCCTGTGCTGCGACCACTCCTACCCGTGGGGCTGTCTTTGGATACTTTTGGAGACTTTGGTTTCCTGGCCATTGCCCTTGTTGAGACGCGAAATCTCCGACCTGCTTTCGTCCCGGCCCGACTGGGGATGAATTTCTTTCTTTCCGGATATCGGATTTTCGCGCGGTATCAAACAACCGCAGGGAGGACACTTCGAGGTTTGCGAATCATCAGAAGCGACACAAACCGCCTGCCAATGCGGTTGATTGGAAATCTCCTCACCCACTACCATTACGAGCATTCCCGATTTCGAGTTCAATGGACTGAGCAGAAGTATGAAGTCCAGGTAACCACGCCTGACGGCCGGGCCGATCTTCACGTTGAGGCTGACCTGTCCTCTCAAGTCGCGGCTCTTCCAGCCGGATCGCCGTTTGCGGATTTTAAAGAAGCCCGTAAATTTGCGGGACCTCTGCCGTTTACATTCGACTACGAGAAACAGACCCACTCCATAATCCGCGTCGAGGGAGTGCGGCAACAATGGAACCCGCGTCCGGTATCGGTCATCGTTCACCAAAACACATTTCTCGAACAGGTTCCATTCGATGGCGCGGGCGCGGTTCTGGCAAACGCGTTCTTTCTTGAGGGTGTCCCGTACTCATGGCGGCCAGGAATTCGCGAGAGGCTTCAATGAGTGTCTCCCATGGCAAATGCGCGGGAGTTCTAAGCATTCTTCAATACAACTGGCACTTCTACGCAGCGAGTCTCTGCTCGCTGCTCGGTATCGGTGCGCTGCTATGGTTCCAGCGCCTACCGCGAGCCGGCGAGGCGGTCCTGATCGTGGCCGCGATGCTCACGGCGTTCTGGTCTCTGAGCTCCTTGCTGGTGTCGTACTACGTTTACGACTACCGGGGAGTGACGCGCTGGAAATGGATTCCGCGAATCTTGTTGTTTCCGCCGCGGCAGTGGCTCAATATCCACGCAGGGCTGGACGAGTCGACGGAGATTCTGACGCAGTTCTTTCCGAACACTCGATATGCGGTCGTCGATATCTATGATCCTCAAGAGATGACTGAGCCTTCTATCGCACGGGCAAGGCGGTTTCACCCATCCTCTGAGGCCGCGGTTGCGGGCAAACTGGATGCACTGCCCTTACCCGATTGCGATCGCGATACGTTGTTTCTGCTGTTTGCGGCGCATGAAATCCGCCAATCTACTCGCCGCTCGGAGTTCTTCGTTGAGTCCGCGCGTGTGCTGGCCGATTCGGGACAATTGCTTCTGGTAGAGCACATGCGTGATTGGGCGAATTTCATCGCCTTCGGGCCCGGGTTTCTGCACTTTCATTCCAGAGGCGAATGGCTTCGTCTCGCCCACGACGCGGGATTGACGGTCGAGCGCGAAGACCGAGTAACACCTTTTGTCCGCTGCTTCCTCATGACCAAGGCCGTGGGATGAAGCTGAACCTGGCGGAGAAGCTGCTCGTCAACAACCCGGCGCGGGCACTCGTACAATGTCTCTACGAGGGACCGCTCTTGCGAAGGTTGGGTGGCCGGCTCGACGGTGCGTGGGTGCTCGATGTCGGTTGCGGCCGGGGTGTCGGAGTACAAGTACTGCTGGAGCAGTTTGGCGCAGGTCAAGTCTACGGAGTCGACCTGGACCCGGAGCAAATCCGCCTCGCGCAACGGCGATTTGCGGGCAAATCAGAGGGCCGCGTTGTGCTTGCGGTGGGGAGCGTCTTGAACCTTCCGTTTCCCGATGAGTATTTCGATGCTGTCTTCGACTTCGGAATGCTGCATCATGTTGTGGACTGGCAGGCCGGTGTGGCCGAAATTCGGCGTGTGCTCAAACCCTCGGGGCTCTTCTTCTTTGAAGAAGTGACGCGCGACGCCCTGAATCGATGGATTTATCGCACTTTTCTTGATCATCCGACGGAGAACCGATTTAGCGAAATGGAGTTTCTGGCTGAGCTATCCGTTCAAAAGATCGAGCCGCTCGGCGAGCCCCATCGCGTGCTGTTGAAGGACATCTTCATTGGAATCGCGAGACGCATATCCAGGACATCGGCGATCGGGGGACCTGCTGCCTGATGAAGACGGACGCACAAGTCCGTGGCGGGTCTTCGGCCCGCCAGCGACTACTTGCGCTGCATCCTCAGGTCCGCGCCGTACAACGTGATCAGCGGGTGCTTGACGACTGCGTGGAATTCATACAGGCCGGGCGGCAGCGTATCGATTCGGTAGCTGAACGCGCCGGCTTTCGAGATTGCCTGCAGGGGCAGCGGAATCCACGGGGAGGTGCGCGCGTTGACGTCTTCGCCGAGCAGGGAGCGGTACTCAAATCCAACCTGAAGAGAGGCGGAGCCTCCCATATCCTTTACTTCTCCGTGCAGCGTCTCCGCGTGGCTGGCAGGATCTTCACTGGATGCAATGGTGGCGATCGTGGGCGGGTTGAGGCTTGGCGTTACATGCGTGAGGCGCAGGACGACAGGGTTTGGCCACTTGCGATTGTCCTGAAATCGTTGCGCGAGCATGGCGTGAATGTGGAGGCCATCGTCCTTCATCTCCCATGAGGGTTTAGGGTTCACGTTGGGTTGATATTCGAGGACTGCGCCGTTTTCGCCAAGCACGCTGACCTCGGTATTGGGTGAACTCTTCACGGAATGCAGCACGACATCGTTCCACTTGCCATAGTCCCAGGGTTTGTCTGAGTCGATCATGGCATACAGCGTGTCTTCATTTTTCTTCTTCGTGAACCAGATATCGCTCTCGTTCGTGATAATCCACGGGCGGGTGCTGTAGATCGCTTCGCCGTTGGTGAACATCCAGAGGCCGATCTCACGCAGCCTGTCCTCTTCCTGGATGGGGATTTCGCCGTTAGGCTTGGGTCCAACATCCAGCAGAAGGTTGCCACCTTTCGCGCGTGTCTGAATCAGGAGCCGGAGGATCTCCCTGCCGGACTTATAGGTATCGTTCTGCGGCTGGTATTGCCAGGCCTCGCCCATAGTGATGCAGGCTTCCCAGGCGCCCTTGAGCGCCATGCCGGGTACATACTGCTCGGGAGTCTGCAGCGCACCGCGGGTGACGACGATGTCCGGCTGCAGTTTCCAGGCTTCGTCGCGCAGGCTCTCTGCCTGGCCATCGAAGAAGACGATGTCGATTTTTCCGTACTTGGTAAGCAGTTCC
>DASWCA010000628.1:0-4673 GCA_036390355.1 Acidobacteriaceae bacterium | reverse complement strand
CGACATAGTCGTGCCTGCGCTCGTGGCTCGGACGGCTGGGCGGCCGCCGATCGCGCTCTCAGTGTGTGAAGTGCAGCGGCATCTGGGAATGACGCTTGCGGCGCAGCAGGGCCAGGAAGGGATTACGGGCGGGCTTGTCGCGCGCTACCTCAGCGCTCTCGGATGCGAACTGAAGCAGACGGACGCTGCTGGAGCCTTCGCGGTCAAACTGCCCAGTTGGCGGCTCGATCTGGAGCGCGAGATCGACCTCGTGGAGGAGGTTGCCCGGGTTTACGGATACAACCGCTTCGCGAACACGCTGCCCACTGCGCTGCCGGTGATTGAGCACCCGCTAGCGGCGGCGGAAGCGGCGGTCCGGACGCGCCTGTTGGCGCTTGGCTACTCGGAGGCAATTTCGAGCAGCTTCGCGTCAGAGGCGGACGGCGCAGCCTTCGCGGCGGCGCAGCTCGCGATCGCGACCAAGCAGAGCACGACGGGTCATACACACGGAGTGGTGGTCCTGGAGAATCCGCTCTCCGACGAGGCGCGCCTGCTGCGGCCTTCGCTGGTACCGGGAATGCTGACGATGCTCGCACACAACCTGAACCGCGATGTGCGCGATGTTCGACTCTTCGAGCAAGGCGCAATCTTCGCGGGATCGGCAGACGACGCAGGATCAGTGAACGACGTATTCGAGTCGGCCAACCTCTCGCTTGGCCTAACCGGCGACCTGCCGGCGACGCGGCTGCACAGTGCGAAAGAGGCCGGCGTCTTCGAGTTGAAGGGGGTCGTGGAGTCGCTGCTGTCACTGTTTGCGGCGTCGGCGGATTCGCTGAGCAAGAGCGCGGCCGAGAGCGTGACGTTCTCTCCCGGCGTTCCGGCCTGGATTGAGCCGGGGCGTGGCGCAACGGTGCTCCTGGATGGCAAGGCAATCGGTTGCTTCGGCGAACTCTCCGCAGCGGCGCGCGAGGCAAGAAAGCTGCGCCAGCCAGTGTATCTTGCCGAGGTCGATCTGGAAGCCCTGTATACGCTACCCTTGCGCCGGGCTACCGCTCGCGAACTGTCGCGCTTCCAGGCTGTGGAGCGCGACTTCTCCTTCACCTTTGCCGATAGCGTTCCGTGGCGGACCATTTCCGACGCGATTGCGGCGCTCGCGATTTCGGAGTTGACTCGGGTGGCGCCGGTTGAGATGTTCCGTGACGCGAAGGCGGCAACGGTGCCGGCCGGACACTATGCGCTGCTGCTGCGATGCGTCTTCCAGTCGCATGAGAGAACGCTGCGCGAGGACGAGTTAGCGGAGTGGTCGTCGCGGCTGATCGCTGCGCTAACGGCGCTGGGCGGGACAATTCGGAGCTAGCGAGATGCTTCCCCTGATTCTTCTAAAAGAAAACCGCATTTGCACAGTCTCTGAATTGCCACTTCGACAGTGAAATCGCTCTATACTTCGAATATGAGTTCCGGTGTGAGTGTAGATGAGTTTCAGGCGCTCGAGCAGAAAGTGCTGCGAGCAGTGGAGATTGTGAAGCGGGAGCGCGAGGGGCGCGCGGCGGCTGAAGCTGAAGTTGCCTCGCTGCGCGAGCAGCTTGCGGCGCAGGCGGCGGCTGGGCAGAGCCAAGTTGTGGCTGCCGAGAGCCGCGTGCAGGCGGCGCAACGCGAGAGAGAAGCTGCGGAGAGACAGATTGCCGCGCTCAACCAGGATCGCGACGCAGTGCGGCAGCGCGTGGAAAAAATGCTGCAACAGATGGACGAGTTGGAGTAGGCTGGTCCGTTCCAGCATCGGACGAGGAGGCTTGCGTGGCGGAGAGAACCGGGAAGCGTAGTGGGACAGGGGCCGGGGAAGCTTTGAGCAGTGGCCCCCCGGTGGATTCGCCGTCGAGCGCACCAGCCGGCCAGGAGGCCGTGAGCGTCGATATTTACGACCAGGTCTATCACCTGCGCGGCACCGATGCCGAGTACATCGAGCGGCTTGCGGCGTTGGTCGATTCGAAGATGCGCGCGGTCGCGGCCCATGGCGGCACCGTCGATTCACTGCGCGTAGCGGTTCTCGCGGGGTTGAATATCGCCGATGAGTTGCTTAGCCTGCGCGCTCGTTACGACACGCTGGCGGGCAGTGTGGGACAGACTGAGCACAGCATGCGCTCGCGCGCGGGAACGCTGGCGGGAATGCTGGACGAAGTACTGGAAGACCGTCGCGCCGGGTAGGTCCCGCTCGCGGCGAGTGCCAATTGAAACAGATCGGACGGGCTAAGCGTCCTTGCGATAGAGAAGGTTGCGCATGGCCTGTCTTCGGGCCTCGTTAGCTTCCTTCGTGGACTTGCGTTCGTCCGCGTCCATCGTGCGCTTGGAGTTAGTGTCCATGGCTTCGGGCGTGCTGCAACTCGGGCAGCGATTCGCAAATCCGGGCTTATCGGGTTTCAGTTCGAACTCTTCTTCGCAAACAACACAAACTTTGATCGGAAAGGCCATTTGGAGTTAAGGGTAGTACAAACTGGCGGCCGTTTCCACACCTCGGCGCGAGAGTGGGGACCTGCGATTGTGTTCTGTGTGCGAAACGCCCACACCTCGTGAAATGAGATGTGGGCGTTCCTCTTTATGAAGCGAGTCGCTCATTAGAAACTCCTACTCGTTGGGATTTTGGCGTTTCGAGCAATTCGTCGAACAGCGAGCGGAAGTAGACCATCGCTTGCCGCAGGTCTTCCGTGGAGGACTCGCCCCGGGCGTGGCGCAGAGCGATTTCGCGTGCGGAGCGGTAGTTCTGAACCACGGCAGGATAGTGGACCGAGATGTCGTTCGCGCGCTGATCGAAGTCGCTCATCGGATACCCACGTGCTGCCATTACGCTGTTGACGAGCTTATCGGCCTGGGTAACTGCGGTGGATGGATCATCGACAAAGCGGCTCTGCACGGCGGACCATTCCTCGGCATAGCGCTCGCGATCGACAGAAGTAAGTGGGCGCAGTGAGAACTTCTCGACGCGTTTTTCGCGATCGATCAGGATGGCCTCGGCGCGGCGTGTGTCTCCGTGCTGCTGAACCGCGCGGTCATATTCCGATCCAAACTGCTGCTTGAGGTGTTCGCTCTTGCGCTTTCGGGTTAGGAGCAGCGCGGCTACTACGATCACCGCGACGACAGCGACGATGATGAGAATCAAAGCTCTGTTGTCCATTCATTCATACCTCAGCACTGTAAGATGCCGAGTCCGCAATGGACGTTTTTCGCTAGTGTACGAGACTCGGTTGACTGATTTCGTGCCGCGGCCGAGGTCTGTTTTCGCAACACCTTTTGAATGTGAGCGCGCGTCATTCCCGGGGTTCGTCGGGAGCAACGCTAGGGATGAGCCTTGATCCAGCGATGGGCGCTAAAGTCCATCGCGACGCTGGCGGCGAGCAACACCAGGCTGATGCCGAGCGCGCCGGCGATCCAGCCGAGTTCGATCCGGCCCTTCAGGATGAAGAAGTCCAGAATGCCGAACACGAGCACCAGTACCGCCGCCTCGGCGAAGAACGACGAACAACGCCGCGAGGTGATGATCGCCAGATCAAGCAGCGAAGAAGGCGCTTTGACGTCATTCTGTTTGCGCGCCGGAACCAGACTGAGGCCTACAGAATTTGGGGTTGAAGTGGGATCGGTTAATACAGGAAGAACGTTGGATTTTGAAGGTGGAACATTTTTGTGAAACATAAGGGAGCCTTTTACTGCTCTCTTAATGTTGCTTGAAATTCGAGCCAAAGTCCAGTTAATTTACGGTAAACCATTGAAAACATATCCACTTATGTCAGGTAAGTTGGCAATGCTCATAGTCTACCCTGCGCGAGCGGATTAGACGAGAGTGCGGGGCGGTGGCGGGGAGAATATTACTGACGCATGCGCAGATTGGCTTCTCGGGCGATCTCACTCATGCGGCCAAGTTGAACATGAGTGAGATCGCCTTTGTTTTTGACGATCGTCAGCAGCCCGTGAAGGAGGTGAAGTCTCCGAGCGGGTTGGGGAGAACTGGAGTGAACGGTACGAAGGAGAAGGACTGCGCGGTGTTGAAGCCGGCGGCCTTGGCTGCGTTGAAGTCGGCTAAGGGCAGCAGGGCGGCTACTGCCTGATCGATGGAGGTCCAGCAGGCGGTGCGTTCGTAGCCGTTGTTGTTTGGCGGATCGACGCTCTCGGGAGTACCGCTGAGGCCGGTGATGTTCTCGATGGGGCCGCCGAACGCGGCGGTGACGTTGGGGCCGAGGACGCGGGCGAGGGTTCGGTGATCGCTCTCGATGCCCATAATGCGGGCTGCGGTAACGCGCAGATTATCCGAGGAGAAGTTGCGGACGCCGACAAGGTATGCGGCGATGAAGGCATCTTCGAGCGTGACCAGAATGTTCAAGGTGGTTTGGGCATCCGTGAACATATTGTGCGGATAAAAGAACGAACTGAACGGAGTGAACTGATTCGTGACGGACTGCTCGAGCAGGTAGTGAGACATCTCTTCCTGGCGCGCGGCGATGAGGTAACCCTGATCGTCAGATTCGAGAGCTTTGAAGAATGGGGCGTTGTCGATGATGTTGGAATACGTGGTGACGGCGAGCGCTTCGGCGATCTGGGCGGCGATGAGGATGTCGATGTCACCCTTCTTGACTGGGGAATGCTCGTCCTTCATGCTCTCGGCGAGGCTTGCGGGCGTGAGGGCGCCGAGCGCGAGCGTGGAAGCTCCG
>DASWCA010000627.1:0-11539 GCA_036390355.1 Acidobacteriaceae bacterium | reverse complement strand
CATGCACGCCTTCACTCTCGCCCAGATCGCCGCCTACGAATCCCTCCTCAACCCTGAATTCTAATAGCTAAACGAACCGATCCAAGCAACCAACCTCAATGACCCGCTGCCCGCTCACTCTCGCTTTGTTTCTGCTCTTGTTCGCCTGCCCGGCCTTTGCAGCCCGGCGCATAAGCCACCACCGCCACGCGGCCCATCACCGCCATGCACCCCGCAAGGATGGCCCCGCAGCCGCGCCCGTCTCCGCTCTTTTTTTGTCCGACATCCACTTTGACCCACTTCGCGATCCCATCAAGGCCCCGCGCCTCAACGAGGCTCCCGTCGATCAATGGGCCGCAATCCTCGCATCCCCAGCCTCACCCACTCAGGAAGCCGATTACGCCGCCATCAACCAGCTCTGTCCCATCAAGCCTCTCGTCGACCCATCCGACCAGCCCTTGCAGTCCGCGCTCACCGCCATCCACGATCAGGCCAAAGCCACGCACGTTCGCTTTGCAGTCCTCAGCGGAGACATCGTCACCCACCAGTTCGACTGCCGCTACAAACTCCTCTTCCCCAAGAGCACCCACGCCGAATACCTCGCCTTCGTCGTGAAGACCTTCAACTACGCCGTCTCCAGCCTGCGCAAGGCCCTTCCCGGCATTCCTCTTTATATCGCCGTCGGCAACAACGACACCGGCTGCGGCGACAATAAGCTCAACCCGCGCAAAGACGACTTTCTCCGGCTCACCGCCCCCACCGTCGCCGATGCGCTCCCCACATCCGACCGCGCACGCGCCCTCCGCGATTTTCCTCGCGGCTACTATGGCGCCACGCTCCCCGCACGCATCGCGCACACGCGCATCCTGGTTCTGGACAATCTCTACGAATCCGCCGCTTACAAGACCTGCGCCGCACAACCGGACCCCGCTGCGGAAGACCCCCAACTCGTGTGGCTCAGCGCACAACTAAAGCAGGTCCGGGCTCGCCACCAGCAGGCCTGGGTTGTTGGCCACATCCCGCCCGGCGTCAACCTCTACTCCACCTACAACCTCTCCCCCGGCTTCTGCGGCAGCGGCACACCGCCCGCCCCATTTTTGGCTGACAACAAGCTCAATGACCTCCTCGCCGCCAACGCCGACGTCGTCCGCCTGGCCCTCTTCGGCCACTCCCACACGGACGAGCTGCGCCTCCTAAAGCCCCCGCCCGACTCCGGCAGCCCGCCCAACACCGGCGTCCCGCTCAAGATTCTCCCCTCCATCTCCCCCGTCTTTGCCAACCTTCCCTCCTTCACCCTCGCCACCATCGACCCGCGTACGGCCACGCTCCAGGACTCGAGCGTCGTCATGGCCTCAAACTCCACCGGCATCGGCACCGTGTGGTCGAAGACCTACACCTTCTCCGAGGCCTACCACCTCCCCGATTTCTCTGCCGGCTCGCTCACCCAGCTCATCACCGAATTCCAATCCGACCCCGCCGCCGACAAGCCCGAGAGCCAGGCCTACCTCCGCGAGAACCGCCACTACTTCTTCGACGATCACTCCGCTCCCCTCCAGCCCAACTGGCGCGGATACGCCTGCGCCATGGACCACATCTCCGCCGCCTCTTTTACCGCCTGCGCCTGCTCCACAAGAGCCCCTGCCCCATAACCGCACGCATTTGCCGCGTCAGCGCATCTCGACTAACCTATCCCTTGTGTCACTTGCCCGGATTTCGCGTATGACTCCTCATTGGCTCCCCCGTACACCGCACCTCGCGTTCGCGGTCCTGCTCTCCGCCGTCTCCGCGTTTGCCCAGTCCACGCCGCCCGCCGATCTGCCCGACGCACCCGGCGCGACCGCTGCCGCAACGCCGGCTCCCGTGCCAACCGGCCCAACCGTCGTCATCGACACCACCATGGGCCGCCTCACCTGCAAGACGTTCGATAAACAGGCCCCCATCGCCACCGCCAACTTCATCGGTCTGGCCGAGGGCAAGAAGGACTGGACCATCGCCGCCACGAATGCCAAGCAGCACGGCAAGCGCTTCTACGACGGCCTGAGCTTCCACCGCGTCATCCCCGGCTTCATGATCCAGGGCGGCGACCCCGTCGGAGACGGCACTGGCGACCCCGGCTACTACTTCGACAACGAAGTCGACCCCGCGCTCACATTCTCCGTCCCGGGCCGGCTCGCCATGGCGAACTCGGGCCCCAACACTAACGGCTCGCAGTTCTTCATCACCGAAGACGCGGTCGACCAGCTCAACGGAAAGTACACCATCTTCGGCCAGTGCGACGCGCACAGCGTCCTGCTCGTCGCCTCCATTGCGCGAGTCCCGCGCAATAGCAGCGACAAGCCACTTGCGCCGGTCACCATGACCCGGGTCACTATCGTCCGCGACGGCCAGCCCATGCCGCCCGAACCTGTAGTCGCGCCGGCTCCAACACCTGGACCCGCCGCATCTTCGCCTTCACCTACCAACTGACAACTGAGAACTGAGGAAAAAATGCCAACCAAGACCGGAACCTACGCCACCTTCAAGACCACCGAAGGCACCATCGTCTGCGAACTCTTTGAGAAGGACGCACCCCAGACCGTCGCTAACTTCATCGGCCTCGCCGAAGGCAGCAAGGAGTGGAACAGCCGCTCCAAGAAGGGCGCCAAGCTCTACGACGGTTCGATCTTCCACCGCGTCATCCCCAACTTCATGATCCAGGGCGGCGACCCCGAGGGCACCGGAATGGGTGGCCCCGGCTACAAGTTCGCCGACGAGACCAAAGGCTCGCCCCACGGCTTCCAGAAGCCCGGCAAGCTCGCCATGGCTAACGCCGGGCCCAACACCAACGGCAGCCAGTTCTTCATCACCACCGCCGACACCAGCTGGCTCACCGGCAAGCACACCATCTTCGGCGAAGTCGTGGAAGGCTACGACATTGTTGAGAAGATCAGCAAGGTCCCCACTGCCTCCCAGGACCGCCCCAAAACCCCCGTCGTCCTCGAATCCGTCACCATCGAACGCGTCGCCTAACTTTCGCCGCGCAAGACAAAAGGCCCGCTCACATTCGAGCGGGCCTTCACATTTGCATTTCAACCAACAACCAGCAACCTGCAACTAACAACCGTCTTTACGCCACCCCAATCACCGTGCAAAGTTCCTTCACCGAATCCGCCGACCGCTGCAGCGCTGCCTGCTCATCAGCCGTCAGCTTGATCTCGATGATCTGTTCCAGGCCCTTCGCGCCCAGCTTGCACGGAACGCCGACATACAAGCCGGAGATCCCGTACTCGCCCTGCAGATAAGCAGCGCACGGCAGAATCTTCTTCTTGTCCTTCAGGATCGCCTCGACCATCTCGACCACGGCCGCCGAAGGGGCATAGTAAGCCGAACCCGTCTTCAGGTACTTCACGATCTCCGCGCCGCCGTTGGCCGTGCGCGACTCCAGTTCCTTCAGCCGGTCCGGCGCAATCAGTTCCGTAATCGGAATCCCGGCGACCGTCGAGTAGCGTGACAGCGGAACCATCGTGTCGCCGTGACCGCCGAGAACAAACGCCGTCACGTTCTCCACCGACACATTCAGTTCCTCGGCAATGAACGTCCGGAACCGCGCCGAGTCCAGAACGCCGGCCATTCCGATCACGCGTTCGCGCGGCAATCCAGCCTGTTTGAACGCGGTCTGCGCCATCGCATCCAGCGGATTCGAGACGATGATCAGGATGGCATTCGGCGAAACTTCCACCGCCTTCTTCACCACCTCCGACATGATCTTGAAATTCGTGTTCAGCAGATCGTCGCGGCTCATTCCCGGCTTCCGCGCGATTCCCGCGGTAATCACGACAATGTCGGAGTTCGCTGTGTCCGCATAATCATTGGTTCCGATGATCGAGACATCTCTCTTCTCAATCGGCATCGCCTCCAACAGGTCGAGCCCTTTGCCCTGCGGCACGCCCTCGACGACGTCAATCAGGACCACGTCGGCCAACTCTTTCGCAGCAATCCAATGAGCGGCCGTCGCGCCCACGTTCCCAGCCCCAACTATCGTTACCTTCTTCCGCATCAGTGTTATCCCTCATTTTTCAGTTACAGATTGTTGATTCCCGCCGAAATCCTGCGCGGAGAAAATCGCTTACATGTTCTCGATCATTCGCGTGGCAAACTCACTCGTCTTAGCTTTCGTCGCGCCAGGCATCGACCGTTCGAAGTCGTACGTCACGAACTTCTGCGCAATCGTCTTCTCCATCGAACTCTCGATCAGCCGAGCCGCCTCTTTCCAGCCCAGGAAGTCGAACAGCATCACACCGGACAGAATCACGGACCCCGGATTGATCACATCCTTGTCCGCATACTTCGGAGCGGTTCCGTGCGTCGCCTCAAACACGGCGTAGCCGTCACCGACATTCCCACCCGGCGCAATTCCCAGGCCGCCAACCTGTGCCGCGGCAGCGTCGGAGATGTAGTCGCCATTCAGGTTCGTCGTCGCCAGAACGCTGTAGTCCTCTGGGCGCAGAATGATCTGCTGAAAGATCGAGTCGGCGATGCGATCGTTGACCAGCACCTTCTGCTTCCACTTTCCGCCGCCGTGCGATTCGCCAATCGACGCCAACACCGCCTTCACCTCAGCGACGACGCTCGCGCCAAACTCCTTGGATGCGAACTCGATGCCGGGCTCGATCAGCGCCGCATTCTCTTCCGCCGTCAGCTTCGGATTGGCCTCAACATTGCCCAGAATCCAGCTCTCGCGTTCGGTCACGGTCTGTTCGCGGAACTCCTGCGACGCCACTTCATAGCCCCATTCGCGGAACGCGCCCTCGGTAAACTTCTGGATATTGCCCTTGTGGACGATCGTCACTGTCTTGCGCTTGCTATCGAGCGCAAATTGAATCGCCGCTCGCACCAGCCGCTTCGATCCGGTAATCGAGATCGGCTTCACGCCCACACCCGAGTCCAGCCGAACGCTCTTCTTTGTCCCCTTCAGCATCTCGTCGTTGACGAACGCGATGAACTTCTTCGCTTCGGGCGTCCCTTCGCGAAACTCAATGCCCGCATAAATGTCTTCGGTGTTCTCGCGGAAGATGACCACGTCCAGCTTCTCCGGATGCTTCACCGGGCTGGGCACGCCCGCGTAATACTTCACCGGCCGAATGCACTGATAGAGGTCCATCAACTGCCGCAGCGCCACATTCAAGCTGCGAATCCCGCCGCCCACCGGCGTGGTCAGCGGTCCTTTGATCGACACCCGAAAGTCCACCGTCGCCTTCACCGTGTCGTCCGGCAGCCAGTTCTGCGTCTGGCGATATGCCTTCTCTCCAGCGAGCACCTCGTACCACTCCACCTTGCGCTTGCCGCCGTATGCCTTCTCCACAGCCGCATCGAAGACGCGTTGCGAAGCCTTCCAGATGTCGCGGCCCGTACCGTCGCCCTCGATGAAGGGAATGATCGGGCGATCGGGAACGGTGTAAGTCCCGTTTGAGTATTCAATTGCGTTGCCGCTCGCGGGGACAGGAATGCCGTTGTAACTCGTTTGCATGTAGGGGATAACTCCAGAGATAAAACGAATAGACCAGCATTCGAAGGCTACCACCCGGCGAAGACACGCGGCAACGAAAGGCACGCAGAGCGCCTAAATGAGGGCCAGCCAATCCGTTTATCGCACGAGATAGTAGTCCACGGTCGCAACCACGCGCACCTTTTTCATGATGCTCGAATCGGCCTGTGTCCCATTCGATCCGTTCTCGTCGTCAGATGCCGTGGCACTCCCCGCATCCGCCGCTGAGATGGAGAAGACCCCCTGGTTGGCGGAGCGAATCGACCCGACCTGGCTGCCGGAATCCGCGGCAAACCGATCCGCCGATGCCCGCGCATTCCGCGTCGCCTCCGTAATCATGTCGGGCTTCAGCGCATTCAGCCCGGTGAATACGTAACTGATCCCACCCTGTCCCGGACCGCCGCCCACGGCGATTCCGGTGTGCACCAGTTCCGCCGTCTTCTCCCCGGCTCGAGTGATCTTATCGACATCCGAAGATTGCACCGTCAATGTCTGCTGCACGATATAGCGAGGTCCGGACGAATTGTTGCCATACTCGTTTGCCTGCTTGTCGGTTACCTGGATTTGCCCTGCCGATATCTCCTGCGGCGTGATTCCCTGCGCAGAAAAGAATTTCAGCACGGCCGCCTTATCCGACTCGCTCCGGGCGAACACTCCGGGAAGATCGTTGCCCGATTCCTTGAACGATACCGGCCAAATCGCTGTGTCGGACTTCACTGTGCGTTCCACCAGCCCCTTTACGGTTACATAGCGGTCAGCGAGCTTGATTGCCTTGATCTGCGCGCCCAGCACCCACCCGCCAAGCACCAGGCCGACTAACATGCATCCACCCAGAATCGCGGCAGGAGCCATCGACCCTACAGTTCGTTCTGAATCCACAGTGTTTCCCCTTACTTCGGACGGTAGAAGCATGGAGCAAGCCGTCCCGCCTGTCAACGGCAAAAGAAAAGCCCCGGATTGCGCCGGAGCTTTCCGATCGAAACAAGCTGCACCAGGTTAGAACTGATTCCACAAAAGCTGGTTGTAAATTTCGTGATGGAACTGCACCTCTGCGCTCTTCACAATCGTCCCCAGCAGGCGCGGGCAGCGGTCCGCCGAAGCCTGCTTCAGGTCCGCATAGCGCCCCTTTACATCCTCGCCCAGCAACGTCGTGGTCCACGCCGAGTTGCGGAAGTCTTCGAGCGCCGAATAGATATTGTCCGGCAGAAAACGCTTGGCCTCACGCAGACCCTTCATCTTCGAAGCCTCTCCGCTCAGACCAGTCTTGAAGATCGAATAGAGCACCATGTACGGGTTCGCATCCGGCGCAACTGCCCGAACCTCAATCCGCGAAGACCTCTCGTTGCCGATTGGAATCCGCACCATCGCCCCGCGGTTGACCGCCGAAGCGTTGAGCTGGTTCGGCGCCTCAAAATGCGGATCCAGCCGGCGGTACGAGTTGACACTCGAATTCATCAGCAGGCAGATATCCAGTCCGTGCGTCAAAACTCGGTCCACAAACTGCCAGGCCGTGCGAGATATCTTCTCTTCGCCCTTTGGATCCCAGAACAGATTCTTCGACCCCTTCGAGACCGACACATTGGTGTGCATACCGCTTCCGTTCACACCAACCACGGGCTTCGGAAGAAAGCTCGCCGTCATGCCCATCTGGGTCGCAACCGTCCGGCAGATCAGTTTGTAGAGCTGGATCTGGTCCGCGGCAGCTACCACTTCCCCATAGCCGTAGTTAATCTCGAACTGCGAAGGCGCAACCTCGGGATGGTCCTTCTCATTCTCGAATCCCATTGCCCTCTGCACTTCCGCGGTCGCATCGATGAACTCGCGCAACGGATCGCCAGGCAGCGAGTGGTAATAGCCGCCCGTGTTCACATACTCGAACTCGCCAGTCTCGTGATAGATCCGCTCGGCGTTGATTCCGTCGAACAGGAAGCCTTCAATCTCGTTTGCCGCGTTCAGCGTATAGCCGTTCTTATCGAACATCTCCTGCGAAAACTTCTTCAGGACACCGCGGATATCGCCGCTGTAAGTCCCGCCGTTCTTGTCGATGACTTCGCCGAATACCAGTACCTTGCCCGGTCCGAAGATATCCGCCGGGGCCCAGTAGAAGGAGGCCCAGTCGATTCCCAGGCGAAGATCGCTCTCTCGCTGCGCGGTGAATCCACGAATCGAAGAACCGTCAAACGTGAGATTGTCCCAGCTCTTGACGAGAAACTTCTTGTCGTAATCGAGCATGTGCAGGCGGCCTTCGAGGTCGCTGAACAAAACCGTGACAGCCTTGATGCGCGATTCGTCGGTGAGGTACTTCAACCGCTCTTCCTGGATGACGTCGGGCGCCACGCGCTTCCTGCGCTGCTCCTTCGCCTTCAGGTTCAGGTCTTCCAGCTCGGCGTACGAAATTTCCAGAAAATCACGATATTCGCTCGACATGACGCTCCTTGCAAGAATGGGAATTTTTTGACGCGGTGTCTGCGTCTCACTCCCCGGAATCATCATGACAGGTGAATTTCAGAGAACCTGAGAACAGCTATCGCGTGCCACACAAAAATAACAGAGATTGCGCCGGGTTTCAGCAGGTTGCCAGTCCAAGCGTCGCCTTTGCATCTTTTTCGCCCCCGCTGCCGCTGCGGGAGCATGGCAAATTCACACATCGCCCCGCCCCTCTGTGATAACTTTGACAAGTTGTACACCTTGGCGGTGGCGCCGAACGCCGCTGGCCGCCGCATCTCGCAATTCCTCCGGAGGGTTTCAAAATTGGGCATGAACATGGTCCCCACACGCCTTTTTTTCACCAAGGGCGTTGGTAAGCACAAAGAACGTCTCACCTCTTTCGAACTCGCTCTCCGCGACGCTGGTATTGCAGCTCAGAACCTCGTCCGCGTCTCCTCCATCTTCCCGCCCCAGTGCAAGCTGATCCCGCGCAAAGAAGGGCTCAAATACCTGAACCCCGGCGAAGTCGTCTTCGCGGTCATCGCTGAGAATTCCACGCGCGAGGCTCACCGCCTGGTCGTCTCCAGTATCGGCGTCGCCATCCCGACCGACCGCAACACCTATGGCTACCTCTCGGAGCACCACAGCTTCGGCGAGACCGAAGATCAGGCCGGAGACTACGCCGAGGAGCTCGCAGCCGAGATGCTTGCCACTACCCTCGACGTCGACTTTGACCCGGACAAGAGCTGGGACGAGAAGAAGGAGATCTACCGGATCTCCAACAAGATCGTTCGCACCGCCAACGTCACTCAGTCCGCTGTCGGCGACAAGAACGGACGCTGGACCACCACCATCGCCGGAGCCATCCTCCTCTTCGACGACAAATAAGGCGAACCTGAGAGAATAAGGAAGGCGCTGGCAATCGCCGGCGCCTTTTCTGTTGCACCTGGAGCTACTCGAATGTCGGCACCAAGCACGCGCATCGCCCTCATCCAGATGTCCTGCGTTCCGTCCACGGCGCAGAACCTCGACCACGCCGCGGACCTCGTTCACGAGGCCGCCCGTGCCGGCGCTCAGATCATCTGCCTGCCGGAATTATTCCGCGCCCAGTACTTTTGCCAGCGCGAAGACCACGCCCTCTTCGCCCTCGCAGAGCCCATCCCGGGCCCCAGCACCGCGCGCCTGTCTGCCATCGTCCGCGAAGAGAAGATAACGTTGATCGCGAGCCTCTTCGAACGCCGCGCGCCCGGGCTCTACCACAACACCGCCGCCATTCTCGACCACGAATCCACCACGCCAGACAACGTCGCCGGCATCTATCGCAAGATGCATATTCCCGACGACCCGCTCTACTACGAGAAGTTTTATTTCACTCCAGGCGATCTCGGCTTCAAGTCCATCCCCACCAGCAACGGCCCCGTCGGCACCCTGATCTGCTGGGACCAGTGGTATCCCGAGGCAGCACGGCTCACGGCTCTCTCCGGCGCACAAACGCTCTTCTACCCAACCGCGATTGGGTGGCACCCTAGCGAAAAGGCCGAGTTTGGCGAAGCCCAGTACTCCGCCTGGCAGACCATGCAGCGCGCGCACGCCATCTCCAACGGAGTCTTCGTTGCCGCGGTCAATCGCGTTGGCCACGAGCATGGTGACGTCATCCATGACGGCGTCACCATCGAAGGCCCCGGCGACCACAGCGCCGCCTCCGGCCTCGAATTCTGGGGCGGCAGCTTCATCGCCGACCCGTTCGGCCGCATCCTCGCCCAGGCCTCCCACGACAAGGAAGAGATTCTCGTCGCCGACCTCGACCTCAGCCTGATCGAAATCACACGCCAGCACTGGCCCTTCCTTCGCGACCGCCGCATCGACGCCTACGCCGGCATCACCAGCCGCTTCATCGAGTAGCTGCAGAGTTCTGGCTATTGCCCAATAAACGACATGCCGCGGACGATATTCAGCACTGCAGGCCCAAGCAGCACGATGAATATGCTGGGAAAAATAAAGAAGACGAGCGGAAAGATGATCTTTACCGTCGTCTTGGCGGCCATCTGCTCGGCCAGTTGACGCCGCTTGAGACGTATCGTGTCGGCGAAGATGCAAAGCGCGCGCGCGATTGGCGTGCCAAATCGCTCAGTTTGAACCAGCATACTGGCGAAGGAGTTGATGTCGCTGAGCTGGCTGCGTGTCGCCATATCGGTCCACGCCTGGACGCGCGGTTTTCCGGCCCGCTGCTCACGGTTGATTTGCAGCAATTCCTCGGTGATTTGCGGATGGCTGATCCCCAGTTCCTGGCCGACGCGGAGCAGTGCCTGATCGATTCCCAGTCCGGCGTCCACGCAGATCACCAGTAGATCCACGGCATCCGGAATGCTCCGGCGAATCCTTTCGCGGCGACGCTTGATCAGCCGCGTGAGTACGATGTTCGGGGCAATAAACGCTACAGACGGCAGCGCGAACATCCAGAACGTGCGGCTCCACGGGATGAACGAACCGGCCGCGAACGCTAGCAATGGGAAGAGAATCCGCGCGGCGTTGTACACATCGGCAGGAAAGGTCCCCTTGTATCCTGCATTGCCCAGTCGCTCGGGGAGAGCGGCACTGTCCGCCAGGCCAAAGCGCGCGCGTACCCAGTGCACCAAGGCGAAGAGGCGCCGCCCAGCTTTCTTCGCCAGCGGAGCGTCCCGCCGGTAGATTCGGCCACGGTGCGTCACCTCGCGAATCCGCTGCATGGTTGCGCGGGAGGTGCGCGTGAGGAAGAACGACGCTGCGAGGGCAAGCGCGGAAAAAATTGTGATGCCCAGCGCGAGAGAGAAGTATTGAATCATAGAGGCTAAACCTGGACGTCGACAACCTTGCGAATGATCAGGCCGCCGATCGTGATGAACGCCGCGCCGGCATAAAGCAGCTTCTGCCCTGTGGGATCGTGGAAGAGAATCGTAGAGTAGCCGGGGCTGACGATATTGATCAGGACGAGCATGACGATCGGCAGCAAGCCCAAAATCCAGCCGGTTAACCGTCCCTGCGCAGTGTGAGTGCGAACGTCGCCTTCGATGCGAACCCGCTCGCGGATAACGTGCGAAGCGCGATCGAGGATCTCGGTGAGATCGCCGCCAGTCTCCTTCTGAACGAGAATCGCGGTGATAAGAAATTGCAAATCGCGCGACGGCACGCGCGTACCCATCTGGAGTAGGGCGTCGCGAAAGTGCAGGCCGAGCCTCTGCTGCTGAAACACCTGAACGAATTCGAAGGCGAGCGGCTCGGGCGACTGCTCGGCGATCATTTCGATCGATGAACCCATGGAGTGACCGGCACGCAGCGAGCGGGCCATCAGGTCGATTGCATCGGGCAGCGCTGTGTTGAACGCCTTGAGCCGCCGACCGCGCTTCAACAGGAGCAGGCCGTAAGGGATCGCCGATCCCGCGAGAGCCACGGCACCTGCAAGCAGAACCATGTGCAGCACGAGGTAACTGATCAAACCGCAACTGAGAGCCGCGCCAACGCTGGCGATTACCGTGCCTCCTATACCCATGCTGCTGTCCGCGTGAACCAGCAGCACCTTCAGATTCTTTCCAAATCTGTAGCGCTCAACCAGGTGGCCAAGTCGAGCCGAGT
>DASWCA010000626.1:0-5726 GCA_036390355.1 Acidobacteriaceae bacterium | reverse complement strand
CCCCTGCGTCGACTACCTTGTGCCCGGCCGCCTCGATCCCCGGCGCAACCCGCGCGATCTTCTCGCCCTCAATCAGTACATCGGCCAGCTTCGTCCCGGCCGCGCTCACAACCTTGCCGCCCTTAATCAAAGTTCCCATCGAACTAACTCCCTAAACACACTCACCACGGATAACACGGATTGAATAGAACCTCGTGATAATCAAGCCTGCTCCAGGCGGCCTATCTCCTGATCCGTGTTGATCCGCGAAAATCCGTGGTCGTCTTTCGTATCTGCGCCATCGGTGTAGATCGTTGCTAAGCCTTATCCCGCCCTCTCGACCACCGCACTTGTCCGTTCCGCCCAGGTCTCCGGCGACAGTCCCGAATCTCGCTCGACCATCGTGATGCACTGATCCACCGGGCAGACCAGCGAGCACAGATTGCATCCGACGCATTCGGTTTCATCTACGCGCGGAATCCGCTCCAGCGACGTCTCATATGGGCCCACATGCACCTTCGGCGGATCGAGCTTCGGAATCGGTGTCACCACGATTATCTCTCTGCCCATCTCCTGCGGCTTTGCGTGGACCTCGACGTGCCCATCCACCGGCCCGGCAACGCGGTCCATGTGGATGCACTGATGCGCACCGTCCCAGCAGGCGACGTGGCAAAGCTGGCAGCCGATGCACAACGCTTCGTCGATCTGCGCGACGATCTTGTAGTTCAGATTCAGATGCTTCCACTCTGTCACCTTCGGCAAACTCTTCCCGCGGAAATCGTCGACGGTCGCAAACCCCTTCTCATCCATCCAGTTCGACAGGCCATCGATCATATCTTCGACGATGCGATACCCGTAGTGCATGGCCGCCGTGCATACCTGAACTGTGCCGCAGCCCATCAGCATGAATTCGGCGGCATCCCGCCAATTTCCGATTCCGCCAATCCCACTCATTGGAATAGGAGGTCCATCGATCATGTCCGAATTGACCTGCTGAATCATGTTTAGCGCAATCGGTTTCACCGCCGGCCCGCAGTAGCCGCCATGTGAGCTCTTGCCGTCCACATTCGGCCGCGGCTCAAAGGTGTCCAGATCGATCCCCGTAATCGAGTTGATCGTGTTGATCGCGCTCAGCCCGTCGGCTCCCGCCCGCTTCGCCGCACGAGCGACCACGCGGATATCCGTGATATTCGGCGTCAGCTTCACCAGCACAGGAGTGCGCGCTGCCTCTTTTACCCACTCCGTAATCATCTGCGCGTATTCGGGAACCTGCCCGACGGCCGATCCCATCCCGCGCTCACTCATTCCATGCGGACACCCGAAGTTCAGCTCGAGTCCATCCGCGCCGGCGCCTTCTGCCCGCTTGACTATGTCATGCCAGGTCTCGCGCTTCGATTCGACCATCAGAGATGCAATCACGGCATGCTTCGGATACCGCTTCTTGACTTCTTCAATCTCGCGCAGGTTGACTTCGATTGGCCGGTCGCTGATGAGCTCGATATTGTTCAGCCCCATCATCCGCTGGGCGTTCCAGTCAACGGAGGAGTAGCGCGAACTGACATTCGTGATCGGCTCGCCAATTGTCTTCCACACGGCGCCGCCCCATCCCGCATCGAACGCGCGCATCACCTGCTCGCCGCAGTTCGTCGGAGGCGCGCTCGCCAGCCAGAAAGGGTTCGGACACTGGATGCCACCCGCAAAGTTCGTCGTCAGGTCAGCCAACTTGCACCTCCGCCTGTTTGCTCAACGCAGCTGCAATTCCCAAAGCCGCCCGTTTTCCGTCCGCCACTGCATCCACTACCTCTCGGCCGCCATTCACGCAATCTCCGCCGGCGAAGTACCTGGGGTTCGTCGTCTGTCCCGTAATCCGGTCGACCACGACGCGGCCGCGCTCCATTGCAACGCCCCGCGCCTGGGAAAGCAGCTCCAGCAACGGCGACTGCCCAATCGCGGGAATCACCATGTCGCATTCGATCGTAAATTCCGAGCCCTGCACGGGCGTGGGCGTCCCCGTCTCATCCTGTGCCACGGTCACACAGGTCAGCGCAATTCCATCCTGCGTGGCGGCGAACGCTTTGGGCAAAGTATCCCAGCAAAACGTCACTCCTTCGCGTACAGCGTGGTCATACTCAAAGTGGAATGCCGAAATATTCTCGCGCCGGCGGCGGTATACAATCGTCACACTCTGGGCGCCCAGCCGCTTCGCCGCACACGCCGCATCGATTGCCGTATTGCCCGCGCCAATCACCACCACGCGAGGAGGCACGCTGAGCCGCTCCCCGGTCTTGTAACCGGCGATAAACTCCAGCGCATCAATCACATCTGCTGAAGTCCCGCCCTCAACCTCGAGCTTGTGCATCGCCCCCAGCCCCACTCCAAGAAACACGGCATCGAACTCACGCTCAAGAGCTGTCAGCCCCGCCGGGTCAACATCGCGGGTTTCGAACTGGACGCCCAGACCGCGCACCATCTCAACCTCGCGCAGACTGTCCGACGGACGCAGCTTGTACTCCGCCACGCCGTAGGTGTTCAGCCCTCCGGGAAGCGCACGCCGGTCGATCACCGTGACCTGGAAGCCGAGTTGCCGTAGTTCCGCGGCGCAGGCCAGACTCGCCGGCCCGGCACCGATACACACCACCCGCCCGCTCCGCTCCTCGCGCGTACGCAGCGGCACAGTCCCGCCAGCGGCGTAAAACGTCTCCATCGCGAATCGCTGCAGGCGGCCAATCTCAATTGGCTTCTCATGCTTCCCATGCATCACGCACGAGCCCTCGCACAGCACCTCGACGGGGCACACACGCGAGCAACTCGCTCCCAGCACGTTCGCTTCAAGGATCGACTTCGCCGAGCCCATCACGTTTCCGGAAGCAATCTTCTTGATGAACCGGGGAACGTCGATATGGGTCGGACAAGCTCCCATGCAAGGCGCGTCGAAGCAGTTCAGGCAGCGATTCGCTTCGATCACCGCCGCCCGCGCCTCGAACGCCGGATGCAGATCTGGAAATCGCGCCTCCACCTCAGGATGTCCAACGAATGCTAAGTTCATTTGGCCCGTTCCTTATCTCTTGTTGGCTTGCCGTGACGGCTAACCCTCAGGGCTTCACCAGATCCCCATACATGTCCGGCCGCCTGTCCCGGAAGAACTGCCACGTTCGCCGAACTTCGGCGATCATGTCCAGATCGAGGTCTGCCGTCACAATCTCGTCTTTATCCCGCGAACCGACGGCCACCATCTGGCCGCGCGGATTGCAGAAATAGCTCTGCCCATAGAACTCGCCGATCTTCCAGGGAGCCTCGGTGCCCACTCGATTGATCGCTCCCACAAAATATCCATTGGCAACGGCTTGTGCCGGCTGCTCCAGCTTCCACAGATACTCACTGAGCCCCGCAACGGTGGCCGAAGGATTGAAGACAATCTCTGCGCCATTAAGGCCCAGAGCCCGGGCACCTTCGGGAAAGTGCCGGTCGTAGCAGATATAGACGCCGATCTTGCAAAATCCCAGATCGAATACCGGATAGCCCATGTTTCCCGGTCGAAAATAGAACTTTTCCCAGAATCCTGGCGCCACGTGCGGGATATGTGTCTTCCGGTATTTGCCCAGATACGCACCATCGCGTCCAATTACCGCAGCTGTGTTGTAAAAGACGCCCTCTTCCTCGACCTCGTATATGGGGATCACCAGGGCCACGCCCAATTCCTTCGCCAGGCTCATCATCCGCTGTACCGTCGGGCCCTCGGGTACGCGCTCGGTCGACTCATACCACCGCGTCGTCTGCTCCGCGCAAAAATACGGTCCGTAGAAGATCTCCTGCAGGCAGACGATCTGCGCCCCGTCCGCGGCCGCCGTCCGGATCATCGTCAAGTGCTTGTCGATCATCGCCTGCTTGATTTCGGCGAGCGCCGGGCCCTCGTTGTTGAGCCCCGGTTCGATCTCGTTTTTCGTCTGAATCAAAGAACATCGAATTAATCGAGCCATTATCGTTCTCAGCCTCCAAAATCCTCAATTCGTATAACATGCGGGCACAAAGGTACCGAGCCAGCAAGAAACGACGGCACCTGCCCGTCTTCTATACAACCCTTTCTGCAACCGACTCAGGCTTACTCCAATCCTCTCATCAGCGTCTAAGGCAACAGGAACGCTCCGGCGTCCTCGATACGGAGAATTCGTGGGCAGAGAGTGAACCTTAGCCCAGCGTCTCGCGCAAGTCAATCCGGCTGCCTGATTCAGGCGTACCAGGGCATTTGAAGTGGGCTCGAGCATCGGTCGATTTTTCCGCGGCGGAAGTCCAACACAATAATTAGATAGACCTTCATCCCGGCAAAGGGTTTAGTATCAGACCTACGGCAAACTACCAATACATGAATGCAGCGACCGACCTGGCACTTGCCCCCATCTTAGCAGCCGAGCAGGAATACGCTCCCCCCTCGGTTCACGCGCCTCACATGACGCCGCCAGAGGCAGCCCGGCGTTACTGCATCTTCCTCCTTATTCTTCCTTTGCTGGCTATCCCGGCCTTCATCCGCCTGGGTTGCTCGGACTTTTTCATGCGCCACGGCGCCAGTGTCTGGGTGCAGTCCAACGACGCCGTCTTCGGGATGCGCGACCGGGACTGCGATGTCCTGGTCTTCGGCGACTCGACTGCCATGACCGGCATCGACCCGGATGTTGTTGAGCGCAATACCGGCTTCAAAACCTGCAACATAGCCGTCACGAATGCAGTCCTCGCTGTGACGCACAATCTCACCCTCAACCGATATCTCGCCAATAACGCCAGACCGCGCGTGCTCCTGGTTCAACTGTCGCCGGACGGCTTCGAACCCGAGAGCAATGTCTGGCACCAGACAGTGTATCCGGAGGGTCTTCTGGAACTTCTACGTCACGGAAGCCCTGCCGAGAGGCGCCGCGTCCTGCTCACCCATCCGCAGGAGGCGATCGCCTTCGCTGGCTATGCAGCGGGCTTCACGCTCTATTCGGGGGTCAAAGAGATCTGGTATCACGCCACAAACCTGCGTCCGGTCGAAGACGCCGTCACCATTCACAACGGCTTCTTTACCCCACCCTCGGCGCCCAGAACCTCTTGCGAGCCTGGAGCGACCTTTTCCAATCCCCGAGCCGGAGGCGACTACCCACGCAGCGTGGTTGGCAAGTTCGAGAATGACTATGCCGGCCGCTCGGGCATCGTCCTGGTTAACGTCGCGCCCATTCCTTCCTGCGACCAGAACCTGGCGGCATTCAGCTCGGAGTTGAACGGCGTAACCAGCAACTCGCTTCTGCCGCTTCCCATCGGCCTCTTCAACGATCCCCGCCACTACACGGCCGTCGGGTCGGCTGTGGTCTCCCGCCTGGTAGCCCAGGAACTCAACGCGGTAGCCCAGCACAATCCTCAAATCGACGATCGCACCCCAGCGCAGCTCCCGCGCACCGTCGCCTCCCTACAGCTCACAGGCCTCAGCCGGTAGGAGACGCCTCGTTTCGCTCTGCGACATAGCTCGATTCCTCTGCCACATGCCTCGGCTTTCATCTATCCTTAATTATTAGTTAGCGGAACGGTGCCCAAACTGGTCCCGGGTGTCAACGGCAAGTGTGTTCCAATGATTAACCTCTGCCCTTATGCTCTTTAACTCCCTGCCGTTTCTGTTTATTTTCCTTCCAATCACCATGCTGGGTTTTCACTTGCTTGGGCGCTATGGCAGGCGTCCGGTCATAGCATGGCTCGCCGTGATGTCCGTTGTTTTTTATGGCTGC
>DASWCA010000625.1:0-2410 GCA_036390355.1 Acidobacteriaceae bacterium | reverse complement strand
TTGCTCTTCTTCGCACTCTCGTACCCTCTATGGATTGAGATTCAACAGGCGAACTGTGAGTGGTTGGTCTGGTTGATTCTGACGATCGGACTGTGTGCCTTCCTCAAGGACATGCCACGTATCGCCGCCATCTGCATCGGCTTGGCCACGGCGATCAAGCTCTACCCTGTGATTCTCCTGGGCCTCTTCTTAGCGCGCCGGAAGTACTCCCAGGCGGCCCTTGGAATTGGCACCTCCGTGGTGGCCACCGTCGCTTCCCTTTGGCTCGAAAGCGGCTCCGTGGTGACATCCTGGAAGGGCACGGTGGAAGGAATGGGCGCACTCCGCCACGGCTACGTTCTCCGCCTGCAGTTCTTCTGGGATCACTCACTCCTTGCACTCGTCAAACAGATCTTCGTCTTCGGTCACAGCCTGCTTGGAGGCAGTGCGCAGTCGCTTTCCACAAACCTGCCGGTACAGATGGACCGTTTCTATGTGCTCGCCTGCGGACTGGCTGGGGTTGTCCTGTTCTTCACCCGCATCGCGAAGCTGCCCCAGGTCAACCAGATCCTGGCTCTCTCTGTCGCATGCGTTCTGGTTCCGCCGCTCTCCATGGACTACACCATCATCCAGCTCTTCCTACCCTGCGCCCTTCTGATCTTGATCGCCATACGGTCGGCAAAGACTTCTCCCGAGGCGTCCATCCCCGGTCTCCAACTCGCGCTGTTGCTGATGGCTATTCTCTTCGCCCCTGAAACAGAACTCACCTTCCGCGGCCATACAGCGAGCAATATGCTCAGAACACTTGCGCTGCTTGCGCTGTTCATCGTGTCACTTAGGTATCCATTCGAATCAGAGGTATCTGCCCTCGACGAATCGTCAGTATTGGCCGATGAAGATGAATCAGACACATCCTCACAGCTTTTACCTGAGCCAACCGCAGCCATCAGGTAGTCTAACGAGTTGCTACCTCCCACTCGCCCAGGCCGTCGAGTCCCCGTACACCTTGGTCACTTGCGCCGCGGCCACCGGCGAGATGCTGTTCATCTGCGCCCCCGTATCCAGCAGGAAGATCGCGCTCTTCCATGCGCTCACATCCTTTGCCCGCTTTGTTTCGACCATTCCTCCAGGCATCAGGAGACGCCCGCCAACAAAAACCATGACCTTGCCACCGTACTCTCCTCGATTAATACGCAATGGCCGCATCATAACCGCTCTGCCCTCATTCGCAACCGTTTTTCCATCACCGCGATCGCCTCCGCACTCTCATCCACCAGGCAAAACTCGCGCCCATTCTTCGCCGCCGCCTCACCCGCGGTTCCGCTTCCCGCAAAAAAATCGAGCACCAGGTCCCCCGGGTTCGAGTGCACGCGCACAATCCGCTCCAGCAGCCCCAACGGCTTTTGCGTCGCGTATCCCGTCTTCTCCTTGCCCGTCGGCGAGACGATGGTGTGCCACCACACGTCCGTCGGCGTCTTGCCCCGCGCAGCCTTCTCCGCGCCTACCAGCCCCGGAGCCATATATGGAATCCGGTCGCTCTCGCCGAGGTTGAACGTGAACCTCTCGGGATCCCGCGTGTACCAGAGAATGTTGTCGTGCTTCGCGGGCCAGCGTTTCGTCGCCCGGGCGCCATAGTCATACGCCCAGATAATCTCGTTCTGGAAGCATTCCCGCCCCGAGCCCTTGCCCCTGGAGTCGAATATCTCGTCCAGCATCACCTTGCAGTAATGCACCTCGCGATAGTCGATGTGGAAGAACAGACTTCCTGTCGGCGCCAACACCCTGTACGCCTCCACCAGGCGCGGCCGCAGGAACCCCAGAAAATCGTCGAAGCGGTCCGCATAGCCTGCAATCTCGTCCGTTGGCCTGTCCGCCTGATCGATCAATTCAGTCCGGTACCGCCGCCCGCCAAATCCAACGCGGTCGCCCGCCTCATCCCGCACCGTCTTCATCCGCAGACGCGTCTGCCGCCGCCCCGTATTGAAGGGCGGGTCGATATAAATCAGCGCTGCCGACCCCGCCGCCATCCGGCCAAGCGCCTCCAGATTGTCCCCGTGCACGATCCTGTTCAAATCCATCGTCTCCATCAATGACTCAAGACTACCTGCGATCCCTCATCTCCCCAGCGCAAAAACCACTGGACTCTATTCCGGTAAAGAGTATCGTTTCAACGATCCCGGAATCCGGGCGTCGACGGTGCCGAAATGGCAAATGCTGCGACTCTGAAACTTGTAAAGCCGCAAACTCCAACCGCCGCCTCCGCGGACGCTCCCACATTCCCCCACGCCATGCTCTCCCATCGCGGACGTGTGCGCCACGCCAACGAAGACGCATGCGCCGCATTGCCTGAACAAAACACCTTCATCGTCTGCGACGGCATGGGTGGAGCCGCAGCCGGAGAGGTCGCCAGCCACCTCGCAACCGAGGCTTT
>DASWCA010000624.1:0-2629 GCA_036390355.1 Acidobacteriaceae bacterium | reverse complement strand
GGCGCAGTTTACAAGGGTGTAGCGATTCTGAACTCTTCGTTAACGGCACCGGCGCTGGCGGTTACGGATTTCCACAATGGATTCATCGACACTTTCCTTCCCGGGTTCGCCCAAGTGGCGCTTCCTGGTTCATTTACGGATTCAGCGCTGCCCGCCGGTTTCGCCCCGTTCGGGATTCAAGTAATTGGAAGACAGGTCTTCGTGACCTATGCGCTGCAGGACCCCTTGAAACAAAACCCGATCTTTGGCACAGGAAACGGCATCGTCAATGTCTTCGATATGGATGGCAATTTCGTGCGGCGATTCGCCACCGGCGGCGCTTTGAACGCTCCTTGGGGAATCACTCAGGCCGGCGCCAACTTCGGGCCCTTCAGCAATGACATCCTGATTAGCAACCTCGGCGATGGAACCATCAACGCATTTGACCCTGCTACTGGAAGCTTTCTCGGCGAAATCGACGATGGCGACGGCAACATCATCTCGAATACCGACGTTCACGCTTTGACCTTCCGGCCCGATGGATTTGGTGATCCGAATACTCTCTACTTCACCGCGGGAATCAATAACCAACAGGATGGCCTGTTCGGCGCAATCACCATTGGTTTCACCAGCATAACCAGAGTATCTGCTCCAGCCACCCAGGCCAATACAAGCGTCACGATTACCGCCACCGTTGCGCCTGGGCCTGCCAACCCGGGAGCACCGACCGGCAACGTAACCTTTCGCGATGGCGCTACCGTAATCGGGACCGCGCCGGTGGTCAACGGCATGGCCAGTTTCAACGCCGTTCTCTCTGGTGTGAGCACGCATAACATCACCGCGTTGTACAGCGGAGATGTAGCTTTCTTGGCCAGCAGCGCTTCTGCGACGGTGGACGTCACCGCGCCTCCCGCTGATTTTTCTCTGGCTGCAGCTCCCTCTGCCGCAACCGTGACCGCCGGCCAGTCCACTCAATTCATGCTGACCGTCGCACCTTCTGGTGGCTTCGCGAACAACGTCACGTTTTCTTGCTCACCTGTTACCGGCATCACCTGCACCTTCAACCCTGCTTCGGTTACTCCCTCCAACGGGAACGCCAGCACCACGTTGACGGTCACCACCTCCGCCACCCTTTCCCGTTACGGTCTTCTGATGCCGGACCTGATCGGCCCTTGCGCTCTTCTCCTCGCCTTGGCCTTGTTCAGTCTCGCACTGCAACGCGGCGGAAAACTTCGAACCGTTCGCCCTTCGCTGCTGACCGCCACGGCAGCGGCGGCCATTGTTGCGCTGGGGCTCGCGATCGGCGGTTGCGGCGGATACGGCAGCAGTTCGCAGGCAAACCGAGGCACCGCTTCCGTCAAGGTCACCGCTCAGTCTGGAACCATTTCTCACGCGACAACCGTCACTGTTACCGTGCAATAGAACGGAAAGCCGGAAATGCAAACGAAATATGTCGGGCGTACAAATCCAAGAGGTTTTTCTATGCAGTGCGCACAAAGGTTGCTGTTTGTCTGGCCGGTTGCTTGCTTTTGCTCATCACCGTTATACCGGCGCGAACGCAAACACCACCAACATGTAGAATGAGTGAGCTGGTGTCTGGCATGAGTAGAAGGATCTAGGATGAATCGTGTGCTTGTCATTGGAGGTTCTGGCACTGTCGGCCGCCAGGTTGTCTCTCGCTTGGTGGCCACGGGCGCGCAAGTCCGCGCACTGGCGCGCAACCCAGGCGCGGCTCGATTGCCACAGCAGGTCGAGGTGGTTCGCGGAGACCTCACTCTTCCTGAGACCCTTGATGCATGCCTCGAAGGTATGCAGACCGTGTTCCTGGTTTGGACCGCCCCGGCGGCCGCTGTTGCTCCCGCTCTGGAGCGGATTGCGAAGCACGCACGGCGCATTGTGTTTCTCTCAGCTCCGATCAAAACAGCGCATCCGCTCTTCCAACAGCCCAATTCGCTGCGAGCGATGTTCGAGCAAATCGAGCGGTTGATCGAGACTTCAGGACTCGAGTGGACGTTTCTGCGGCCGGGAATGTTCGCCGCAAATGCTCTGAGCTGGTGGGCGCCGCAAATTCGCGTCGGCGATGTCGTGCGTTGGCCCTACCTCGCCACTCCCACGGCCCCAATCGACGAGCGTGACATCGCCGCAGTCGCCGTCCGCGCGTTGTGTGAGGACGGACACGCCGGAGCGGAATATGTTCTTACCGGACCGCAATCGCTGAGTCAATTCGAGCAGGTGTCCGCAATCGGTCGCGTGATCGGCCGCTCGCTGCGTATCGAAGAGATCTCTCCAGACGAGGCGCGGCGTGAGTTGCTTAGACTCGGGCCGTTAGTTGCAGTGAATATGCTGCTCCGGGCCTGGGCTGCCGCCATCGGCCGACCTGCGCACATGACGTCCACAGTCGCGGAGATCACGGGAGCACCGCCGCATACGTTCCTCGACTGGGCAACCGACAACGCTGCAGAGTTTCAAAATAAACAAGAAATCGCTGTTCACGTCGACTAGGCAACTCCGGCACTATCTAGGCATTCCTCAGTGGGTGTGCGACTCTATTCGGCATGCGTTTGCGACCTACCAACCTCTGGCACAATTCAGATTTCCTGAAGCTGTGGATTGGCCAGACAATATCTGAGATCGGATCACGGGTCACGCT
>DASWCA010000623.1:0-16980 GCA_036390355.1 Acidobacteriaceae bacterium | reverse complement strand
TCCCCAAAGAAATGGCGGCACTAGGATGGCGGTGATGCTGCGGGCGGAGGGGTTGACGAAGATTTATCCGGCCGTGGCTGGGAGCAGGCGCGTGGGTGCTGAGGACGATGGTGCGCGAGGCGAGGTGGTGCTGTTTCGCGGGCTGAACTTCGCGGTGGCTGCGGGAGAGATGGTCGCAATTGTAGGCGAGAGCGGTTCCGGCAAGAGTTCGCTGCTGCATCTTCTGGCCGCACTGGACCGGCCTACGGAGGGCGACGTGTGGGTGGCGGAGACGCGCGTCGGCGGGCTGAATGCACGGCAGGCGGCGGAGTTCCGCAATCGCGAAGTGGGATATGTATGGCAATTCCATTACTTGCTGCCGGAGTTTACGGCGCTCGAAAATGTAGCCATGCCGCTGCTGGCTCGCGGGGAGCGACGCGTAGTGGCGCTTGAAAAGGCGCTGATTTGGCTGGGAGAGGTTGGGCTGGCATCGCGGGCGGAGCACCGGTCCGGAGAACTGAGCGGAGGCGAGCAGCAGCGGGTGAGCCTGGCGCGGGCGCTGGTGACCGCGCCGAAGCTGTTGCTGGCCGATGAGCCTACGGGGGACCTGGACGGAAAGACGGCGGAGGTGGTCTTCGCGCTGATTCAAAAGCTACATCGGGACCATCAATTGACCAGTGTGCTGGTGACACACAACATGGAGTTCGCGGTGCGGTGCGGGCGGGTCCTGCGGCTGAAGGATGGACGCCTGGAAGATCAGCCGTAAGAAGACCTGGCGACACAAAGAAAATGTCGGGACGTGGAAGCGCCGGGATATCCGTCAGATGCACCAAGTTCGGTGCTAGTTTTGCACAGCGCGCATCCAAAAAAGTGTTACGTTAGTCAAAACTTTAGAGTTATGTGGAATGGGATGCGGAGCGACTACACTATTAAGAGTGGAATGGGGGTTCTGTACTCCGGAGGGCATAATTTCCGGTGACACCCTGAAGGGCTTTTGCGAGCGTTTGGCGCAGAGGCGGGCTGGATGAATGGTGCTGCATCGCGGTCTCGGAATTCTTTGAGGACAGGTGCAGTGGCCGGCTTGAAGGGGGAACATGTTCGAACGCTATACGGAAAAGGCGCGGCGGGTAATCTTCTTTGCCCGCTACGAGGCCAGTCAGTTTGGGTCACCTTATATCGAGACTGAGCACTTGCTGCTTGGGTTGCTGCGGGAGGACAAGGCACTGACGAATCGCTTTCTGCGGTCGCACGCGTCAGTGGAATCGATACGGAAGCAAATTGAAGGTCATACGACGATTCGTGAGAAGGTGTCGACTTCAGTCGATCTGCCGCTCTCGAATGAGTGCAAGCGCGTGCTTGCGTATGCTGCGGAAGAAGCGGAGCGGCTCTCGCACAAACACATCGGCACGGAGCATCTGCTGTTGGGATTGCTGCGTGAGGAAAAGTGTTTTGCGGCGGAGATCCTGACCGAGCGCGGGCTGCGGCTGCCTGCGATCAGGGAAGAGTTGCAGCGGACGACGCAGGAGAAGGCTCCGGCACAGCAGGGCGGCAAGGGCCAGCGCGGCGAGCAATCGATGCTTGCGGAATTTTCGCGCGACCTGACCCAGTCCGCGATGGATCAGCAGCTTGATCCGCTGGTGGGCCGAGACAATGAAGTCGAGCGCGTGATTCAGATTTTATGCCGGCGCACGAAGAATAATCCGGTGCTGATCGGCGAGCCTGGCGTGGGCAAGACAGCGATTGTGGAGGGACTCGCGCAGAAGATCGCTGACGGCGAGGTGCCAAGCTTCCTTGCGGACAAGCGGGTGCTGGCGCTCGATCTTTCGCTGATCGTTGCAGGCACGAAATATCGTGGTCAGTTTGAAGAGCGACTGAAGACGATCATGAAGGAGTTGATGGAGAGTCAGAACTCTATCGTGTTCATCGATGAACTGCATACGCTGGTGGGTGCGGGGTCGGCGGAAGGTTCGCTGGATGCGGCGAATATTCTGAAGCCGGCGCTCAGCCGCGGCGAGATCCAGTGCATCGGGGCGACCACGCCGTCGGAGTATCGCAAGTCGATCGAGAAGGACCGCTCGCTGGAACGCAGATTCCAGGCGGTCAAAGTTCCGCCTCCGAACGAAGAGGATGCGGTCAAGATCATCATGGGGATCAAGGACAAGTACGAGAAGTTCCATGCGGTCTCGTACACCGACGATGCGATCAATTTTTCGGTGTCGCATTCGAGCCGGTATATTCCGGACCGGTTCCTGCCGGATAAGGCGATCGATCTGATCGACGAGGCGGGAGCGCGGGTGAAGCTGCGGCAGACTTCCCTTCCCGAAGAGTTGACTGAGGTGCAGAAGCGGATCAAGTTCATCGTGCACCGCATGGAGAACGCGATTGCAAATCACGAGTTCGAGAAGGCGAGATTCTACTCGGACGAGGAACGCAAAGAGCGGGACAACCTGCGCTCTCTTCGTGACAAGTACCACCTTGATGATTCGTCCGCGGGCATTGTGACGCGCGAGGACATTGAGGATGTCGTGAGCCGCTGGACAGGCGTGCCGGTCACTTCAATCAAGGAAGAGGAGACGGCGAAGCTGCTGCGGGTCGAGGAAGAGCTGCACAAGCGCGTGATCTCGCAGGACAAGGCGATTTCGGCGCTGGCGCGTGCGATTCGGCGATCGCGCGCGGGGTTGAAGAATCCGGCACGGCCGATTGGGAGCTTCCTGTTCCTCGGGCCGACGGGCGTCGGCAAGACGGAGATGGCGCGCACGCTGGCGCAGTTCCTGTTCGGCAGCGAGAAGAGCCTGATCCGGTTCGATATGTCGGAGTTCATGGAGAAGCACTCCGTGAGCAAGCTGATCGGTTCGCCTCCGGGATATGTGGGCTACGAGGAAGGTGGGCAGTTGACCGAACGTGTCAAACGGTCGCCGTACTCGGTGGTGCTGCTGGACGAGATCGAGAAGGCGCATCCGGATGTCTTCAACCTGCTGCTGCAGGTGTTTGAAGACGGGCAATTGACGGATGGGCTGGGCAACACGGTCGACTTCAAGAACACGATCGTGGTGATGACCTCGAACATCGGAGCGAAACATCTGCAGAAACGCGAAGGGCTGGGCTTCCAGAGCGGCAAAGAAAATATGATCCTCGAGAAGATGGAGGAGCTGGTGAAGGGCGAGGTCAAACGCACCTTCAATCCGGAGTTCCTCAATCGAGTCGACGAGATCATTATCTTCACGTCCCTCTCGAACGCCGACCTGATGCAGATCCTCGAACTGCTGGTGCAGCAGTTGAACGTCAACCTGGTGCACAAGGCGATCACGCTTTCTGTGACCGACGATGCGAAACAGTGGATCCTGGAGAAAACTTCTTCGGAGAGATCTTATGGGGCGCGGCCTTTGCGGCGCGCTCTGCAGCGGTTCATCGAGGACCCACTCTCAGAGGCGCTGATCGCGGGCGGAATTGTGCAGCGGCCGGCGTTCCTTGAGGTGTACCTGGAGATCAACCAACTGTTCTATCGGCCGATTTCGACGGACGGTGCGGATGGCGACGAGAAGGTTGGCGGGCTTGCGTTGTCGACGGTGTAAGGAAGTTGTCGGTTGCAGGTTGCTGGTTGTTAGTAAAAACAATGCGATAAACTCAGCGCCTCGGCTAACTGCCGGGGCGTTGTGTTGTGTGGTGGCGTATTTTGTGGTGATGGTTGGACCGCTTGAATAAGGACAGTTCTCAGCCGTCGGTTCTCAGTTGTCAGTTCTGAGAGACCCACTTACATCAGGGACTGGACGCTTTTGACTGCGCCGGTAGCGGCGTCGGTGACTTTGTCGACCACGTCTCCGACCTGTCCCTTGGTGCGTTTGATGGTTTTCTGAGCCTCTTTGCTGAGGTAGTCGGCCTGTTCCTTGAGGTAGGCCGCGGCATCCTCAAGATAGTCGACGCCGTCGTTGATGTTCTTCTTTAGCTGGCGACGCGTCTTCACGCCGGGTTGAGGTGCGTAGAGAAGAGCGATGGCCGCTCCCGCAGATACGCCCAATCCAAAAGCAATCCAAATCCCTTTTGCACTCATGCTGGTTCCCCCGAAGGCGAAGTTTGATTGCTCGAAAGTAAGATTCACTGGGATGGTGATTGGTTGCGTTTTATCGCCGGAGGAAGGGGGTGTCAACTGAGACCGGCAAGTTCCCTGGCGCGGACGAAGACGTGGGCGAACATTGGGCGGTCGAGGCGGCCGGTGTTCGTGTTGCGCAGCGATGGGTGATAGCTGCCGAGCAGGCGCAGGCCGTTTGGAAGCGTGTATTCCGCGCCATGGCTGAAGCGGTAGTCCGACCGGCGAGCGATGACGCCTGCAAGCAGGAGATGGGCGAGGAAACCGTCCCAGGCGATCTTACCCAGGCAGACGATGACGCGGACGCGGGGCAGCGCGTTGATCTCGGCCGCCAGATGCACAGCGCAGTTGCGGATCTCCTGAGGCGTGGGCTTGTCGCCGGGCGGCGCGCAGCGAACGACGGAGGCGATCCAGGCATGACGCAGGCGGAGGCCGTCGTCGCGGGAGATGGCTCGGGGCTTGGAAGCGAATCCAAGCTCGTGGAGCACCGGATACATAAAGTCTCCTGAGCCGTCGCCGGTGAAGGGGCGGCCGGTGCGGTTGGCTCCGTGGGCGCCGGGAGCGAGTCCAAGGATGAGGACCCGCGCGCGAGGGTCGCCAAAGCCGGGGACGGGGCGCGACCAGTAGTCGTGGTCCTGGTAGGCTCGGCGGCGGGTTTCTCCGATGCGAGTGCAGTAATCGCGCAGCCGGGGGCAGAGTTGGCAGGCGATGATCGAGTTGCGGATACGATCCGGCTCAGACTCCGGAGCCGCACGCTGGCGAAGGATCTTGGGCAATTGGACCTGAGTTGAAGGCAACGGAGTGGACGCGATGCGAGGGATCGATTTCACCGGATGAGGATGGCGGAAAAAGCCGGTAACACCAGCGCACCGCCAATAGATAGAATACATCGGAGCGAAGAAAAGGCGGGCGGGGCTACTTGGAAGATCCACGAATCAGCAGGATGTATCTGGCGTCACTACAGCGGTGGTTTTCGACGCTGTTTCATCGGGTTTGGCGGAAGGGCGTGATGCGGTCAGGCCTGGTGACCGGCCTCATTCTCGCGGCGCTGGTTGCGGTGCTTGCAGTCGCTTACCGCGAGCGGGGACGCGGACATTATCACAAGTTGAAAGAGAAGATAGTGACGCAGCATCAGGAGGCTCCGATACCGCGGCCCGGCGGCCAAGATGCGATTGTGCTGACGCGGAGTCAGATGATGGGCGACTCGATGCCCGAGTTTCTCTCCGCCACGATGCTGCCGGGACGCGGCATGAACGTGCTCCAGATAACGGCCTACATTCCCGGAACAGGCGAAGTGAACCTGATGGCATCGCCGTCGATCGAGGGCGCGGCGAGGGCGATGACAGGTGTGGACGCGGACGAGAATGGGCAGGCCAGCCTTGCCATGGGTGGGGCATTCGAAGTGCCGTGGGCGGATCGCATCGGAGGAGCGGCTTCGCCGAGTGCGCATGGGAGCATCGTCTGGCGGGGACATGCGATCACTGTGCCTGCTGCTGGGAACGGCGGACTCATGCTGGCTGAAGCAGCAGATGCCGCTTCCACTACGGCATTGCCGGATGGCGGACAGGCGCAGGCGGTCTTTCGCGCGGAGGACTTTGGCGCACATTGGCAGTCGAAGACTGAGGTAACGGTGACCGTGCTGCTTAGCAGCCGGTCGGTGGATCTGACGGTGACGGCGCACAATGCGGGCGATGTAGCGGAGCCAGTCGGCATCGGTTGGCAGCCGCGGTTTGCCATTCTCAATGGCAACCGGGGAGAACTGCGTCTGCGCATCCCTGGCGAGAAACGCACGGAGATGCGCGACTCCGGGAAGCGCTCGCCAACGGGCGTGCTGCTTCCGGTAGCGGACTCGCCCTACGACTTCACGGCGCCAGGCGGCGTCAGGCTGGGCTCAATGGACCTGGACGACTGCTTCGTTGTGCTGCATCAGGGCTTGCTGGATAGCGGACCCGTTGCAGAGTTGAGCGATCCCGGGAGGAATTACGGATTGCGGCTCACGGCGCTGAGTTCGACGATCAAGGCCATGCATGTGCTCGCGCCGGCAGACGGTAACTTCGTGTCTATCGAACCCCAGTTCAACTACCCCGACCCGTTCGGGCGGGAATGGGGAAAGGACGTCGATACCGGGATGGTTATGCTGCAACCGGGACAGTCGACGCAGTGGAAGGTCCGGCTGGAGCTGTTTTCAACGTCCGGCGAAGCTGCGCTCTAGACAATCTCTTGTCTTCAGGCAGACATAATCAGCGCGCGCCCGTTTGACCCTTCACAAGCAAGCCTCGTAGAGTGGATATGAGGCGTCGGCGAGCGCTTGACGCCCGGACACGGAGCGGCGCAGCCCATTTATGGGCGTCTCTGGAAGGCATTGAATTGAACCCGACTGAAATGACAGAAACAAACGACACATTGACGACTGAGGCTGCGGAACAGCAGTTGGATACAACCCCAGCAGAGCAACATGAGCACAGCCATGACCATGACCACGAGCATGACCACAATCATCAGCATGAGCCATCGCTGAATCCGGAGTTGATGCGCGAGATCGAAGTGGAGGTTCCCGCGGATGAGGTCTCAAAGACCTATCGCACGGTGATCAAGCGTTACCAGAAGCTGGCGCGCATTCCGGGTTTCCGCGCGGGCAAGGTGCCCGAGTCGCTGGTGCGGTCGAAGTTCGCCAAGGAGCTTCGCCAGGAAGTACTGGAGGCGCTGGTTTCGGAGCGTTTCCGGAGCGCGATCACCGAGCGGAAACTGCAGCCGGTGTCGGAGCCGCAGTTACTCGACCTGCAACTGAATGAGGGTCAGCCGCTTCGCTTCAAGGCGGCCTTTGAGGTGTTGCCGGAGTTCGACGTTGCCGGATACGACACCGTGCGCGTGGAGAAGCCGAAGATAGAGCTTACCGATGAAGAGTTCGAGTCGGAACTGAGCCGTCTGATGGACAGCCAGGCGACGGTCGAGCCGGTGGAAGAGGATCGCGCACTGGCTGAGGGCGACTGGGCGGAGATTCAGTTCCGCGGCGAGATCAAGCCGCTGGCGCAGACCGTGACTGAGGAGGGCGCAACGGCCTCTGAGCCGCCCGCAGAACCAATCACCGGCGAAGATGTGCTGATCGAGATTGGCGGCAAGAACACGTTGCCGGCATTCAACGATGCATTGCGCGGGACGAAGGTCGGGCAGGAGTTAACGTTCGAGGTAGACTATCCTGCGGACTTCGGCGAGCGCAGGCTTGCGGGTCAGACGGTCGGCTACGACGTGACCGTGAAGGCGATCAAGCACAAAAGCTATCCGGAGCGCGATGCCGAGTTGGCGAAGCAGCTTGGCGGAGTGGAGACCTGGGAGGAGTTCGAAACCCAGTTGCGCGAGCGCATTGGCCGGCGGAAGAAAGATGCGCTCGAGTCCGGTGCGAAGAACAAGATGCTGGATGAGCTAGTCTCGCGATACCAGTTCCCTGTTCCTGAGTCATTCGTACAGCAGCGCGTTGACGCACGGCTGGAGCGCGGATTGAGGGCGCTGGCGCAACAGGGTATGAAGCCTGAGGACATGCGCAAACTGGACTTCGGGAGACTTCGCGCGGCTCAGCGGGACGAGGCGGAGCGTGAAGTGCGCGCATCGCTGGTGGTCGACCGAATCGCCGATGCAGAGAATGTTGCGATCGGCGATGCGGAACTGGACAACGAGGTCCTGATGCTCTCGATCCAGACGCGTGAGCCATACGAGGCGCTGCGCGATCGGCTTTCGAAAGACGGCGGATTGGCCAGGCTCCGCGAGGAGTTGCGGCGCGAAAAGACGAGCAGCGTACTTTACGAGAAGCTGGCGAGCTAGAAGAGCGGCGAGTCAGCGGGTTAGCAAGTCAGCCAGTTAACAAGCAAGAGGGAGAGCGACATGGGTTTAGTACCGATGGTGATCGAGCAGACGAGCCGGGGCGAACGTGCCTACGACATTTACAGTCGCCTGCTGCGGGACAACATCATTTTTCTGGGCACGCCGATCGACGACAACATTGCGAACGTGATTATTGCGCAGATGCTGTTTCTGAGCGGCGAGGACCCGGAGAAGGATATTCAGCTCTACATCAACTCGCCCGGCGGTTCGATCACGGCGGGCCTGGCGATCTACGACACGATGCAGTACATCAAGAACGATGTAGTGACGTTCTGCATCGGACAGGCCGCGTCGATGGGCGCGTTTCTGTTGATGGCCGGCAAGAAGGGCAAGCGGTTCGCACTGCCCAACGCGCGCATTCTGATCCACCAGCCATCGATGGGCGGACTGAGCGGGCAGGCGACCGACATCGACATCCACGCGCGGGAGATTCTGCGCATCCGCGAGATCACAAATAAGCTGATGAGCAAGTCGACGGGCCAGGCGCTGGACCGGATCGAGCGGGACGTCGAACGCGACTTCATCATGACGGCGGAGCAGTCGAAGGAGTATGGGATCATCGACGACATCATCGACCGGCCGCGCACGTAAGCTGAAGACTTTGCAAGCCACAAACCCCGGCATGGTCGCCGGGGTTTGTCATTTTGATAAGTGTTATGGGAGGTTCGCGTGTGACCAAAAAGAGGTACGGCGGTGACTTCCGTGACGGGTTATTGAGCCCGGTTCGGGTGTAGACTTGAGTCTGTCCCCAGCACGACCGGTCCGACTCCAGGAGTTGCCGCAACCATGAAAACATCCCGCGGTTCAGACGAATCGCTTCGCTGCTCGTTTTGCCATAAGTCCCAGGACGCCGTGGCAAAGCTTATCTCATCGCCATCTGATTATCCCCGGGCCTATATTTGCGATGAGTGCGTTGGGGTGTGCAACTCGATCCTTGAAGATGACCGCGGCGAAGTACTGCCCGGAGTAGCTCCGGCGCAGCTTCCGAAGCCGCAAGAGGTCAAGGCATTTCTGGACGAGTATGTCATCGGTCAGGACCAGACCAAGAAGAAGCTTGCGGTCGCGGTCTACAACCACTACAAGCGCATCCAGATGAACAAGACTCGCGGCAACGATGTGGAGCTTGCGAAGTCGAATATTCTGCTCGTCGGTCCGACGGGTTCTGGCAAGACGTTGCTGGCGCAGACGCTGGCCAAGATGCTGGACGTGCCCTTCGCGATTGTGGACGCCACTACGCTGACCGAAGCAGGGTATGTTGGCGAGGACGTCGAGAACATCATCCTGAAGCTGCTGCAGGCTGCCGAAGGCGACGTGGCCAGAGCGCAAAGCGGGATCATCTACATCGACGAGATTGACAAGATCGGGCGCAAGGACGAGAACCCTTCGATCACGCGCGATGTCTCGGGCGAAGGCGTGCAGCAGGCGCTGCTGAAGATTCTTGAGGGCACGGTTGCGAATGTGCCGCCACAGGGTGGCCGCAAACATCCGCACCAGGAGTTTACAGCGGTAGACACAACCAATATTTTGTTTATCTGCGGCGGAGCCTTCGTCGGCCTGGAGAAGGTCATCGGACGGCGTGTCGGCAAGAAATCGCTGGGATTCCGGGCGATTGCAGATGCGGACGTGAAGGAAGGCGAGGTGACTCCGATTCGTGCACAGCGCGACAGCGAGTTGCTGCGCCAGGCAGAGCCACAAGATCTGCTGAAGTATGGGTTGATCCCGGAGTTCGTGGGAAGGCTGCCGGTGCTCGGGATATTGGACGAGTTGGACGAGGCAGCGCTGATCGAGATTCTCACCAAACCCCGCAACGCGATCCTCAAGCAATACGCGAAGTTGTTCGATTATGAAAATGTAAAGGTTACATTTTCAGATGACGCATCCCGGGAGATCGCTCGCGAAGCGCTGCAACGCAAGGTGGGAGCCCGTGGGTTGCGCATGATTCTCGAAGAGTTGATGCTGGACCTGATGTATTACGTGCCCGGCAACAAGAAGGTCACTGACCTGACGATCACGGCCGAGATGGTGAAGAAGCATAGCTTGACACTGCCGATGCTGCTTGAAAAGGCCGGTTAACCAGCTCATTACTCTGGTAATGAAGGCCATTGATCCAACTGACAACTTGGCGCGCGCGAATGCGGAGATATGCTCCGCACAGTAATTTCTGTGCCGATGAGCACTGACCTTCCCATCTATTTTTCACTGTCACACTAAAGTGCGGGGCACGGCTTACGCCGGAAGCATTACAATCACTGGAAGCCTTGTCCTCAGGTTGAACCCTGGGGAGTGGCGGGCACGTCTAATGGGGAGAATATGGCGAATCAATCCAAGACCGTTTTGACCGGCGAAGTCCGGAAACTGCCGATGATGCCGATCCGCGACATGGTCATCTTCCCCCATATGATGACTCCGTTTGTGGTGGGGCGCGAGTCCAGCGTGCGCGCGCTGGAAGAGGCGCTGACCGGCGACCGCAAGATCTTTCTCGCGACTCAGCACGATGCGTCCGTCGACGAACCGAGCGCGGACGATATCTACGAGACCGGGACCATCGGCAACATTGTGCAGAGCGTGCGCATGCCGGACGGCAACATTAAGGTTCTGGTGGAGGGCGTGGAGCGGGCCCGCTCGATTGAAGTGAACGACGAGGACGGCTTCTTTGTCGCGACGGTGCGCACTGGCAAGACGCAGCTCGAGATGACACCTCAGGTCGATCAACTGATGCATCGCGTCCACACGCTGTTTGAGCAGTATGTGAAGCTGCAGCAGTCACTGAACCACGAGACCATGGCGGCGAGCGTGCGCATGGACGAGCCGGCCAAGCTGGCCGACACCATCGCGGCGAATCTTCAGCTTGGAATCGATGAGAAACAGCAGTTGCTGGATGTGTTCGACCCGGAGACTCGGTTGGCGCGCGTTGCCGACGTGCTGGACGTCGCCATCGAGAAGCTGAACATGGACCGCACCATCCAGTCGCGCGTGAAGCGGCAGATGGAAAAGGCGCAAAAAGAGTATTACCTGAACGAGAAGATCAAGGCTATCCAGAAGGAACTTGGGCGCGGCGAGAAGTCCGAGTTCGACGAATTGAAGAAGAAGATCGAAGCGGCGGGCATGCCGAAGGATGTGCTGGAGAAATCGTTGCAGGAGCTAAAGAAGCTCGAAGCGATGCCGCCCATGTCGGCAGAATCGACGGTTTCGCGGAACTATCTCGACTGGCTCCTTGCTGTGCCATGGAAGAAGCGGTCGAAGGAAATTCGCTCGATCGAACATGCGGAGACCATCTTGAACTCGGATCACTACGGTCTCGAGAAGATCAAAGAGCGCATCCTGGAATTTCTCGCGGTGCGACAGTTGGTGAAGAACCCGAAAGGGTCGATCCTCTGCTTTGTCGGGCCTCCGGGTGTGGGCAAGACTTCGCTTGGGATGTCGATCGCGAAGGCGACAGGCAGAAAATTTGTACGCATGTCGCTGGGCGGCGTGCGCGACGAAGCGGAGATCCGCGGACACCGCCGAACGTACATTGGCGCGCTTCCGGGGCAGATCATCCAGTCGATGAAGAAGGCGGGCACGAAGAATCCCGTGTTCATGCTGGACGAGATCGACAAGATGGCTTCGGACTTCCGCGGCGATCCGGCAAGCGCGTTGCTGGAGGTGTTGGACCCGGAACAGAATAGCTCGTTCCAGGACCACTATCTGGACGTGGAGTACGACCTGTCCAACGTGTTGTTCGTTGCGACCGCAAATGTGCTGCATACCATTCCGGGGGCGCTGCAGGACCGCATGGAAATCTTGCGGCTGCATGGTTACACCGAGATTGAGAAGCTGGAGATCGCGAAACAGTACCTGGTCCGCAAGCAGCGGGAAGGAACGGGGCTAACCGAGGACCAGATCGTGTTTGAGGACGGTGCTCTGAAGGCGATCATTCGCGGGTACACTCGCGAGGCCGGCGTGCGCAATCTGGAGCGTGAAATCGGAAACGTGTGCCGGAAGGTAGCCCGCAAGGTCGTGCAGGCCGGCCCGGAACATCGCGAGGTGCTGACCGCGGAGAATCTGGGCGACTTGCTGGGCGTGGCAAAGTTCCGCGACTCGCAGGTCCACGAGAAGAGCGAAATTGGCCTGGTAACGGGCCTTGCATGGACGGAGGTCGGCGGGACGATTCTGCAAACCGAGGTTCAGGTGCTGGACGGCAAGGGCAAGCTGACGACGACCGGGCAGCTCGGCGAGGTGATGCAGGAGTCAGCCCAGGCGGCGCTTAGCTATGTACGCTCGCGGGCGCAACATCTTGGGCTTGGCAAAGAGTTCTACCGGCATGTAGATATCCATGTCCACGTACCTGAGGGAGCGATTCCGAAGGACGGGCCATCGGCGGGAATCACGCTTGCGACCGGCCTTGCCAGCGCGCTGACGAAGATCAAGGTGCGGCGCGATATCGCGATGACGGGCGAGATCACGTTGCGCGGCAAGGTGCTGGCGATTGGCGGCCTGAAAGAGAAACTGCTGGCGGCACATCGCGCGGGCATCTTCGAGGTGATCGTGCCCGAAGACAATCGCAAGGACATGGCCGACATGCCTGAGCTTTTGAAGACGGAGATGAAGCTGCACTTTGTCGAACAGATGGACGAAGTGCTGCAGCTTGCTCTTGAAGAGAAGTTGCCCGAATTGGAAGAGGAGACTCCAGCAGCGTTGGCTGCGGTGATGCCGCCAGTGCTGCCTACTCCTCCGCAGCCGGTAGCCCACCAATAGAAATCCGGAACGTTAAGAGGCCGAGCCTATATTCAGGCTCGGCCTCTTTATTTGGCGTGAGTCCGCTATACCGTCCGGCGTCCCGTGACAAAGTGCAGGATCAGAGAAATCACCGCAAACAGTAACAGCAGGTGGATCAGCAGGCCCGCGCTCTTGAACATCACAAAGCCGCCTAACCACATAAGAACCAGAATAACCGCAAGAATCATAAACATGGGAGACCTGCTTTCTTCCTCCAAAGGTGTCGCGCACAGGAGCGCGAAAACCAACCTCTTACTGAGACAGGAAGATGGCCGAGGGCGTTGCTTGGCGCAACGGCAAATGTGCGCTATTCGGCGAGGTAACGCTGCTGGATTCGATGGCATCTATAAGCTGAGTTGGGCGTTCGAACAAGGTAGCTCTAGGAGGAATGATGCTCATTCTGCTGATTATTCTTTTAGTGCTCGCGTTTGGCTCGTTTCCAACCTGGCCCTACAGCCGTGGCTGGGGATACTATCCGAGCGGAGGCCTTGGATTGATCCTGCTGATCGTCTTGATTGTCGCGCTGTTGAATCACGGCCTCTGACAATTCCGGCCGTCAGTTACAGCAAAAGGAGCGCCGGGAACTCTGGCGCTCCTTTACTGTTGCAACAGACTTGTCTCGGACCTAATTGCTGCCGCCGGCAATGGACGGGATCAACATGACCTCGTCGCCATCCTGAAACGCGTAGGCGTCGCCGCCGAGGAACCGGATGTCCTCGTCGTTGATGTAGATGTTGATGAACTTCCGCAGCTTGCCATGCTCATCCTTGATCTGAGTTGAGAGCGCGGGAAACGTCTGGTCGAACTCCGAGAGCAGCGCAGGAAGGTTCTGCGCGTCTGAGTCGAATTGTTTGCGGCCGTCGGTATGGCGGGTAAAAGCGGTGGGAAGCACTACTTTTATGGGCACTAACGTTCTCCTGCTGCGATGAGTTCCGTTTCAGATTCTCCGTCCAGCGAGCGGAGGTAAGCGTCGAAATCGGCCAGGCGCGGGCGAATTGCGCGACTGTCGATGTGACTGTAGCGGCCGGCAAGGGCATCGGTGGTCTTCAGTCCGTTGCCGGTGATGCAGATAACTGTAGTCTCGTCGGGCGTAATCCGGCCGTCGGCATAGAGCCGCGCCGCGACCGCTGTCGTGACTCCACCCGCAGTCTCGGTAAAGATGCCCTCGGTCTCGGCGAGTTCCTGGATGCCGGAGACAATCTCGACATCCGACACATCTTCGGCCCAGCCTCCGCTGTCCCGAATCATGCCGGCTGCGGCGGGCCCGTCGGAGGGATTGCCGATGGCGAGCGAACGAGCGATAGTGTTGGGCCGTTGCGGAATGATGTCGTCAGTTCCCTCTTTGACGGCGACGGAGATCGGCGAGCAGCCCGTGGCCTGCGCGCCGAAGAAACGGACCGGACGTGCGGGCTTCTTGACCAGGCCAAGGAAGATCAGTTCGTTGAAGGCCTTGCGGATCTTGCGGATCAACGAGCCGCCAGCCATCGGCACGACGACATTATCGGGCAAGCGCCAACCAAGCTGCTCGGCAATCTCGTAACCCACCGTCTTCGAGCCCTCCGCGTAATACGGGCGCAGGTTGACGTTGACGAATCCCCAGTTGTACTCATCGGCAATCAGCGTCGACAGCCGGTTGACGTGATCGTAGTTGCCATCGATGCGGATCAGGCGCGCGCCGTAAACGAGAGTGTTGAGAATTTTTGCGGGCTCCAAGTCGGCGGGTACCAGGATGCAGGCTTTGAGGCCGAGCCGGGCCGCTTGCGCTGCGACCGAATTTGCCAGGTTGCCCGTCGACGAGCAGCCGACGGTGTCGAAGCCGAACTTCTGCGCGTTGGCCAGTGCGATCGACACCACACGATCCTTGAAGCTGAGTGTCGGAAAGCAGACCGCATCGTTCTTGACGTAAAGATTGGAAGCGCCGATGCGCGCGCCCAAACGGCTGGCGTGAATCAGCGGCGTGAAACCCACGGGAAGATCGGGCTGAAAGCCCTCAGGAACCGGAAGAAGCCGCGCGTAGCGCCAAATGCTGGCGGGTCCCCTAGAGATCGATTCCCGGGTAAAGACGCCGCGCGCGGAAAGCAGATCGTAGACGACTTCGAGTGGCGCGAGGCAGTCGGGGCAGGCCGAGAGCGGCTGATTGCCAAAGCGCTTGCCGCACTCGTTGCAGGCAAGCTCGTACGTGCTACAGGAATAGTTCATCAAGCTCTCTCCGAGAGGAGAGGACGCGATTCCTGCGACTAACCTGTCAGACTCTCTCATGGGGGCGCAGCGAACGGCAGGGGACGGAGAATTGCGGGTGCAGGCCTGACTGAGCGCTGCGTGCTCCGAATCTCATGTTCCCTGCGGCTTTTTGCGGCCTGCCAGGAGAGAGTTGACACCGGTACTTGAGTTCTGTCCGGTTGTCGTGGCGTCGCAGGGCTCGTCCCTCAACCACTCTGCATGAAATTCAAATCTGCGGTAAGGCAGACTGGAATACTTCTTTTCTAACACAGCGGTTGGGTGGCCGCAAGTTGCTGTAGATGGAGCGTGGAGCAACACGCCGAAAGTTGTATGGACTGTCTTGTTCTCGGCCACGTGAACTAGTAGACGCTGTAACTCAAGAAGAGGAATCGGGCCTGATCGTACCCGCGACTCCCGGGCTTACGCCCTGGACGCGTTAATCGAGAGGAGTTCCATGTCTAACACCATCTGTTCTCGCACCTGCACCATCGCGGCCGCAGTGCTGCTGACTGGATCGCTTGCGCTGGCCCAGGCAACAACCGCAACTTCAACCGACAAGAAAAATGCCGCAACCCCAGTCGCACCGGTCGCGACGGCTCGTGAAGCCTCAAGTGGCATGGCAACTGGCAGGCGTCAGGCATCTGGTGAAGCCGCTGTTGCACCGCAGCCCGGCGATACGGCGGAAGCCAAAAAACACATTGCCAATATCAAGTGGGAGGATCGTCAGGCGAGCAATCAGCAAACCCTCGACGGTGCATCGAAGGATGCGGCGAAATCCCCGGTGAAACCGCTGGATGCAACATCCAAGGACGCAGCGAAGAGCAAGGCTGCGCCGACCGCCACACCGGACACAAAGCGTGAGAACAAGGTCGAAAGCATTACCGTAAAGCAGTAATCGCAGACCCTATCGCGTACGGCGATGCTTCATGATTTTCAACAAACATCGTCCATACGCGGCGGTCGGAGATGTTATTCCGCGGGGTCGTAGTTGAGGTTTTGCCCGAGCCAGCGCTCGACCTCAGCAACGCTCATCCCCTTGCGTTCGTGGTAGTCGACAACCTGATCGCGGTCGATCTTGCCGAGCGAGAAATATCGCGATTCCGGGTGTGCGAAGTAGAGCCCGCTGACGCTCGAGCCGGGCCACATCGCGAAGGATTCGGTGAGCAGCATTCCGGTGTTCGCCTGCACATCGAGCAAACTCCAGAGCGGACCCTTTTCGGTGTGATCCGGACATGCCGGATAACCAGCTGCGGGCCTGATGCCTCGATACTTCTCTGCTATCAGATCGGCGTTGGTCAATCCCTCCGAACAGCCGTAGCCCCACTCATCCCGGACGCGTTTGTGCAGGCATTCGGCGAAAGCTTCCGCCAGGCGATCGGCAATGGCTTCCGCCATGATCGCGTTGTAGTCGTCATTCTCGGCGCGGAAGCGGTCGCACAATTCTTTCAAACCGATCCCGCTGGTCACCGCGAAGGCACCGATAGTGTCGGGCAGCCCTGTCTCCTTCGGCGCAATGAAGTCCGCGAGTGACCGGCACGGTTCGCTGCCTTCTCTGTTTGCTTGCTGACGGAGAAAGTGAAATCGCGTCAACACAATTTTGCGCGTGTCATCGGTATACAGTTCGATATCGTCGCCGACAGCGTTGGCGGGAAAGAAGCCGTATACACCGCGCGCGGTAATCAGGTTTCCCTCGATGATGCGATCCAGAAGAACATTGGCATCGGCAAAGATCTGGCGCGCTTGCTCACCTTGCTCCGGATGCTCGAGGATGCGCGGGTAAACGCCTTTCAAGCCCCACGCGTGAAAGAGCGGCGTCCAGTCGATGAAGTCGCGCAGCGTCGCCAGAGGAAATTTGTCCAGCGCGCGCACGCCAAGAAACGCCGGTACGGGCAGGGCGTCGGAATCGGCTCGCCACTCAATCGGAGTCCGTCTGGCGCGAGCGGTCTCCAGCGAGACAACCTGCTGACGCGGCGCGGCGTGAGCCTTGCGCAACGCCTCGTACTCGGCGCGATGCTTTGCAACAAATTCTTCCTTGCCATCCTCGCTCAGCAGGCTGGTAGTGA
>DASWCA010000622.1:0-13520 GCA_036390355.1 Acidobacteriaceae bacterium | reverse complement strand
CCGCGAACTTCAACCCATACGCAGCGGACAAACCCGGCAAACCGTCTGGCCGTGACTCGAACTCGTAACCTACCCCGAGCCGCCATTGCGGCGTAATCTTCGCCGCGTCCGAGATTGTGTGCAGGTTCAACCGCTGAGCGTCGTCTCCGCGAACCACCATCGCAAATGTGTTCTCGAAGCCCAGCGGCGGTTCGACGCGCACGTGGTAGCGCGAGGCGTAGAGGTCGCGGACGGTGGCGAGGACGCTGGCCGCGTCGCGCTGGCCGGGCGGCGGGAGGGGTTGCTTGAGGATGGCGGTGAGCGCGGTGCCGGTGTACTCGACGTAGACATCGATGCGGCCGCTCGCAAGCGCCTGCTGGCAGATGTAACTTCCGGCGAGGTAGAAGCGGCGGGCGACTCGCTGGTCGGGGTGGCCTTCGGATGCGTAGACTGCTTCGATCTCCTGGGCGAGGAGTTCGCCGAGGACGACTTGCTCGGTAAAGTTCTTCGCGCCAACGACGATGCGGGAGGAGCGCGGCGGCGCGCAGGCGCTTAGGAGTAGCGGCAGCAGCAGCAGCGCGGCTCGAAATTGTGTCTTCAGGTCCACCCCCACCCCCCGTACTTAAGTCCCAAAGTACCTTAAACAAAAGAGTTATGTTGGCGTAGGTCCGGCGGAGATCGGCCAAAGTCTCTGTTTGTGTGTAAAGTCTTCGAAATGCAGTGGTTATTCGTCTCCTGCGGGAGCTGGAAGCACAATCCGGAAGCTAGTGGATTCTGTTATCGCTCTTCTTTAATTATACCTTGGGTGTCAAGTTTCTCTGTTGATTTGGGGGCGAGAAGCGACCCCAAATCATGACATGAAGCTGTCATAAATGGGGCACCCGGCACCTGGGGATCCATCAGCGAACGACTACTCGGCGAAACAGTTCACTGGACCGGGGGCGGCCCTAATCGATGGTTGCGGGAAAAGCTCTACCACGACGGGGTAGTCAAGGGCAGAGGGCACGTTTATCTCTTCGGGTGGAACGCCTGGGTCGTCCACCGTCCATTCCTTGTCCCCTTGATGGCGATAGCCTACGCACCTCGGCACGGTTGCAAACGCCAATCCATAATGCTTTCTGAACTTGCGCCAGCAACTCATTCCATCCTTGGGTATTGAACAATCTCCGCCAACTCGGCGCAAATATCTCAGCGAGATGTTCCCGTCCGAGGCGTGCGCAAACTCCAAGTGACGGCCACCCCGGGCTGAATCCTCGAATACTTTCTTTCCGGTCCTCATATCGAGAATGCGGAAAGGCATCCCAAAATTTTCATCGCCTTCTGATGCCTCCAAGAATAGAAGCGATCCCTTAACTCCTTCGAAGAACCAGCCATCCTGAGTCATAAATTGTTCTGTAGAAGCATGCGCCAGCCGGCATGCGGGTGCGTCTCCGTTGATGACAGGCGCGATCGCTACCCACTGAGAGCCTTTCACCCCCTGGTCATACAGTTCCTTGACCATAAAACCGGGGTAATAGAAACAGGAGAGCTGAATCCGGGCGGGGTAGTTCGGCATTATGGTGCGAGACCGCCCTAAATTAACGACTGTCTTTCGAACAGGCTTATCGAAAGATTCCGCAGGCGCGGAGGCCGAAGGCGCGTTTGCCAACACGGCCGTCACAGCTAGCGCAACGACAGCCTTTATTGCTTTCAAGATCATCATTCAGAATTCACCTATAGGCGATGCCAGTTTACTCCCGCCTGCTAGGTTCATCGGCGCACCGATACCTTGTGTTCGAGGAAGCCTAGGGTGGCGTCGGCGGCTAAGGCGAGGAGGGCTGCGGGGATGGCGCCGGCGAGGACGAGCGAGTTGTCGACGCTGGCGACTCCGCGGAAGATGAGTTCGCCGAGGCCGCCTGCTCCGATGGCTGCAGCGATGGTTGCGACGCCGACGCAGGTTACGGTCGCGGTGCGCAGGCCGGCGAGGATGACGGAGGCGGCGAGGGGGAGTTCGACCTTGGTGAGGCGCTGCCATGAGGTCATGCCCAGGGCGCGGGCTACGTCCTCAAGCGCGGGATCGACGCTGCGGATGCCGGCGTAGGTGTTGCGCAGGATGGGCAGCAGAGCGTACCCGGTGAGCGCGAGAATCGCCAACCGGGCCGCGTTTTCGCCGAGCCATGGCACCGGCAGCAGGAGTCCGAACAGCGCCAGGCTGGGTACCGTCTGGATGATGTTGGCGACCGCAATGACGGGCTTGGCGAGACGCTCGCGGCGGGTGAGGAGGATGCCGAGGGGCAGGCCGATTGCGGCGGCGAGCAGCATAGCGCTGAGCGTGAGCCAGAGGTGCTCGAAGGTGAGGCGGGCGATCTCCCATCCGTGCGCCGAAATGAAATGACTCATCCGCGACCTCAGCGGCTAAAGCCGCAATGCAAATGGAGTGTTTACGGCACGGCTGAAGCCGTGCCCTTAAGCGAATCAGGTGGTGGCCGATGTACTGCGTTCACATAGTTACGAACGTGCTCGTTCTGCGATTGCAGGACTTCGGCGGCGGGCAGATCGGCGACGACTTCGCCGGTCTCGAGGAAGATCACTCGTTGCGCGAGGTAGAGGGCTTCGTCGAGATCATGGGTGACGAGCAGGACGGTCTTGCCGACTCGCGCGAGCAGATCAAGGAGCATGGTCTGCATCTCGGCTCGGGTCAGTGGATCGAGCGCGCCGAACGGCTCGTCCATCAGCAGGACGCCGGGATCGGTGGCAAGGGCGCGAGCGAGTCCGACACGCTGCCTCTGTCCACCGGAAAGCTGCCATGGATAGCGCGCTCCAAAGTCGTGGGAGTCGAGCCCCGCAAGCGCCAACACTTCGGCAGTTCGCCTCTGCTTGTCTGGCCCTGATAAGCCGGCGACCTCCAGCGCGAGGCCCGCATTCCGCTCCACGGTCATGTGAGGAAAGAGGCCAGTCTCCTGGATGACGTAGCCGACGCTGCGCCTCAGTTCGCGCAGGTCGTAATCCGTTGTCGGCTTGCCCCCGACCAAGACGCTGCCTGCGGTCGGCATCACCAGGCCATTCACCATGCGCAGCAGCGTCGTCTTGCCGCTACCGCTGCGCCCAAGCAGGGCGGTCACGGTGCCCGCTTCCAGCCGCAGGTCGATGTTCGTCAGAAGCATGCGCCCATCAGGCAGCGCGTAGCTCACACCCGCGAACTTAACGCCAGTCTGGGCCATGGATCGCCTGCTCTTCAGAAGCGCTGGTTGCTGCCTTGCTAGGATGCTTCGGGGTCAGTCTCCGCAGCTGCTTCTTCGCCGCCGATGGTCGAGACCGGCAGAGTTCCGGGCTGGCCCTTTACGCGCACAACAGTGATCTTCTCGAAGCCTTCCTTGAAGGTTGGCGGACGCAGCCGTTCGGCCATCTTGTGCATGACTTCGTCGGTCACCTGGCGGTCGCGCTTGGAGTTCCGCTCCAGGCAGACGGACAGCGGCACGTCGAAGAAGACTGCCTGCACCTCGTAGCCGAAGCTTTTGGCCATCTTGATCCACTGCTTCCGCTCGTGCGGGCTCAGATTAGTGGCGTCGACGTAGTTCCATGGCATCTTGGCGATCAGGCGCGCGCGGAGCAGGCTGCGCAGCGTGGAGAAGACGAGTCCCTGGTAGCGTTGCTCGGTGATGTCGTCGAAGAGCAGGCTGCGCAGCAGGTCGCTGGAGAGCGGCGTGACTCCGCGGCGCTTGTACCAGGTGGTCTTGCCGGATCCAGGAAGCCCAATAGCAAGAACAACATAGCCGCGCGGCTCCTTGGGCGAGACGCTGGTTTGCTCGGCCGGAGGCGTAGCCAGAGACTCTGGCTGGGTCTCGACCACTATTCGCTTTTCCGGTTCGGGAACCGGCGGCGGAGGTGGAGGGGTCTTGGGAGCTTCTGCCGGCTCGGACTTGCGGGCGGCCGATGCTTCCGGGTACGAAGGTCTGAGCGGAGCCGGCTGGTTGGAGGGCAGTTCTTGCCCGCTCTTGCCCGTGGATTCCGACTCGTTCGGCCCACGTCTGGAACGTCTTCTCATGAGGTCGCGCATCCATTCGCGCACATTGCGCATAGGTCGCTTGTAACACAGTGACGAAGCTGCCGCAAATGTTGGGCATCCATCCCGCCAACCTTGCGCCCGGTAACCGCGCCTGCGGTGAGACCTTCCCGGCGATTGGCGTGTCTTTTGTGGCAATTGCCAGGTCATTGACGAGGAAGTCCTTGAGTGACGGAGTTCCAAGGCGGTTCCTTGTGATTCCCATCACACAAGTTGGGCCAAACGCGTTGCGCCCCTCCAACCCGGGTGCTAGCATCGAATTGACGACCAAAACTGGAAAATACTCATTAACAGGATGAGGCGCGAATTCTCCCCCACCGGGACGGAAACCCCCGAAATCCTCACAGAGCAAGAACACAGGAGCAGGCACGATCATGGCAGTAAAAGTTGGTATCAACGGCTTCGGCCGCATCGGACGCAACGTCTTCCGCACTGCAATTGGCAATCCCGACATCGAATTTGTCGCCGTCAACGACCTCACCACGCCAGCCACCCTGGCCCACCTGCTGAAGTACGACTCCATTCTCGGCAACCTGAAGAACGAAATTACCCATGGCGCGGACTTCATCGCCGTCGACGGCAAGAAGATCACGGTCTTCGCCGAGCGCGATCCGGCCAAGCTGGACTGGGCTTCTGTAGGCGCCCAGATCGTCGTCGAATCCACCGGCTTCTTTACTGACGCCGCCAAGGCCAAGGCCCATCTCGGCGCCACGGTCAAGAAGGTCATCATCTCGGCTCCGGCAAGCAACGAGGACATCACCGTCGTGCTCGGCGTGAACGACTCGAAGTATGAGGCGGCGAAGCACAATGTGATCTCGAATGCCTCCTGTACCACGAACTGTCTCGCGCCGGTGGTCAAGGTGCTGAACGACACGTTTGGAATTGCCAGCGGCATCATGACCACGATCCACAGCTATACCAACGATCAAGTCATTCTCGACACGCCGCACAAGGACCTGCGCCGCGCACGTGCTGCTGCTCTCAGCATGATTCCCAGCTCCACCGGCGCCGCCAAGGCGCTTAAGCTGGTCATCCCGGAGATGTCGGGCAAGCTGGACGGTTTCGCCATCCGCGTCCCGACACCGAACGTCTCGGTCGTCGACCTCACGTTCGTTGCCGAGAAGCCGATTTCGGTGGAGAGCATCAACGCCGCGGTCAAGTCTGCTGCGGAGGGCTGTCTGAAGGGGATTCTCGGCTATACCGACGAAGAGCTCGTCAGCTCGGACTTCAAGGGCAACCCGCTCTCCAGCATCTTCGATTCGAAGCTGACCAAAGCGATTGGCAATACCGGCAAGGTCATCGCCTGGTACGACAACGAGTGGGGCTACTCCAGCCGCGTCAAGGATCTGATTCTTTTCCTGGTCGCCAAGGGGCTGTAGCGCTCAATAACGGCAGTTGAATTTGCTTCAGGACAGGGCGGGACTTCGGTCCCGCCTTTGCTTGGTCTGAACATTCTTCGACACATCATTGCGCCGGGTGCCCCGGTATAATGGATATACGCGATCCTATGGACAAGACCGTTCGCAAAGTGACCGATCTGGCTGAGCAGCAAGCGGAGACCTACCGCTACTGGCAAAGCGTCTCCGACTCCGAACGCATGAACGCCACGTGGGAGTTTACATTGGAGATGTATCGCATGAAAGGTCTCGCTCCGGATGCACAAGGACTTCAACGATCTGTTGTCCGCATTCAACGCGCATAACGTCCGTTACTTGATCGTGGGAGGATACGCCTACGCTCGGTACACGGAACCACGCACGACAAAGGACCTTGACCTCTTCATCCGCGCCGATCCCGAAAATGCATTGGCAACCTTCAAGGCATTGGCAGAATTCGGCGCTTACCTCGCCGATGCGACTGTAGCCGATTTTGCGAAACCTGGAACGATATTTCAGATTGGCGTGGCTCCGTTCCGCATCGACGTGATCAGCGACATCAGCGGCGTTACTTTTGACCAAGCCTGGGATACGTCTGAAACGGCCCTGGTGGACGATACAATCCCTGTTCGTTACATCTCGTCCGACAATCTGATTGCGAATAAATTGGCTGCTGGAAGACCTCAGGACTTGATTGACGTCGAAAAGCTTCGACAGGCCGCGGAAACGAAGAAGCGGGAATCGGCCAAGCGCAAGCCGTGACATGAATCGATCGGTGTAGCTTTATCGCGCTGATCGGCGCTACCGTATTCCAGCGGAAGATGCCATCACGTGTTACAGACGGTTATATTTGAGTTGGATGACTCCCGCACAACTCACAACTCATAAGCCGATCAATACGCCGCGTCAGATCCTCTTCGCCAGCCTGATCGGCACCACCATCGAATTTTTCGACTTCTATATCTATGGAATGGCGGCCGTGCTTGTCTTTCCGGCGCTGTTTTTTCCGGCGTCAGATCCAGCCTCGGCACGCCTCGCATCGCTCGCGACGTTTGGCATCGCGTTCCTTGCGCGTCCCATCGGTTCGGCGCTGTTCGGTCATTTTGGGGACCGCATCGGCCGCAAGACGACTCTGGTGATCGCGCTCTCGACAATGGGACTTTCCACCGTAGCCATTGGTGTGTTGCCTACGTATCGCACCATCGGCCTTGCCGCGCCGCTGCTTCTGGCTCTCTGCCGGTTTGGCCAGGGGATCGGTCTCGGCGGGGAGTGGGGCGGCGCGGTCCTTCTCGCGATTGAGAACGCTCCCGCACACAAGCGCGCCTGGTACGGAATGTTTCCTCAACTCGGCGCGCCGATCGGATTCTTTCTCTCCGGAATCGTCTTCCTCGCGCTCTCGCGAAGCCTCACCGACCGGCAATTCTTCGCCTTCGGCTGGCGCCTCCCGTTTCTCGCCAGCGCCGTGCTCGTGTTTCTGGGCCTGTACGTCCGCTTCTCCATCACCGAGACGCCCGTCTTCCAGAACTCCTTGCACCGCGGAGAACAGCACAAGATGCCGATTCTCTCCGTCCTGCGCCACCATACCCGCGCACTGATCTCCGGCGTTGCGGTTTGCCTTGCCACGTTCGTCCTCTTCTATCTGATGACCGTGTTCGCTCTCTCCTGGGGCACCAGCGTCCTCGGCTACACACGCGGCAAGTTCCTCCTGATGCAGCTATTTTGCGTCTCGCTCTTCGCCGTCACCATTCCAATTTCGGCGGTCTGCGCCGAACACGGCCGCCGCCGAGTCATGCTGAGTGTCACGGCGGCAATCGCCGGCTTCGGCATCTTCCTCGGTCCCATGTTCGCTGCGGGGACCACAGGCGCGGTGGCGATGATGGCGGTGGGCCTCTCGCTGATGGGCATCACCTACGCGCCGGTCGGAACGTTGATCTCCGAACTCTTTCCGACGCCGGTGCGCTATACCGGGAGTTCGCTTGCGTTCAGTCTTGCGGGTATCCTCGGCGCGTCGCTGGCCCCATCGATTGCGACGTGGTTGGCGAAGAGTTATGGCATTAACTACGTCGGATATTATCTGTCCGCATCCGCCGTCCTGACGTTCGTGGGACTGCTCTCAATTCGCGAAACCAAAGACGAAGCCCTCGAGGTTGTGAAGACCTGATTTGGCACTGGCGGTCAGGAATTGAACGGCGACCGGGTAATGCCGGGGACGGTATCGGTGGGTGCCATGGGCATATCGCGGAGCCGAGTTCCCGTTGCGGCGAAGATCGCATTGCCGACGGCGGGGGCGAGGCCGACGAGGCCGGTTTCGCCGGCGCCGGCTGATGGGATGTCTTTGCGGTCGATCAGGACAATGTCGACGTGGGGCGTGTCGGCAAAGCGTGGTACGCGGTAGCTCTCGAAGTGTGGATTCTGAATGTGGCCATCGCTGAACTGGATGGACTCGAAGAGTGCGCCGCCGATGCCCTGGACAATGGCGCCCATGTTCTGGTTGCGAAGCCCGTCAGGATTGACAATGGCTCCTGACTCCCAGGCCTGTACGACGCGGGCGATATGGACTTTCTTGGTGGCGGGATCGATTGCGACTTCGGCGCAGGTCGCCACCCATCCGCCCTTCTCCTGTCCGCAGGCGATGCCGAATCCCTTGGTGGGCGAAGACTTGCATTGGGCCCAGCCGAACTTGTCGGACGCGGCGCTGAGGACGGCGACGAGGCGCGGATCGGTGAGGTTCTTCTGGCGGAAGGCGAGCGAGTCCATGCCAATCGCGTGGGCGAGTTCGTCCATGAAAGACTCGCGGGCGAAGTGGTTGGCGGTGGAGGCGAGGCCGCGGTACGAGCCTTGGCGCAGAGGAGATTTCGCCCCGTGATATTGCGTGACTGGACTCGTCACATGGTAGGGCGTCGGCAAGCCGGAAGGTCCGGAGTTGTAGTTCTGATGTTCCCAGGAGATAAGAGTGCCGTCGTGTTGGACTGAGGCCTTGAGTTCCATGAGGCCAGCGGGACGCAGGTAGGCCCAGGTGAACTCCTCTTCGCGCGTCCAGACGACTTTTACGGGTTGTCCGGCAGCCTTGGCGAGACGCGCAGCTTCGACCGCAGCGTCCCCGGTGTGTTTGCCGCCGTATCCGGCGCCCATGTCGGGATGGATGACGCGGACCTGGTCGGGTGAGAGGTGGAAGGCGGCGACGAGTTCATCCTTGACGCCGAAAGGACGTTGCGTGCCAGTCCAGACGGTGAGCTTGCCGTCCTTCCATTGGGCGACAGCGGCGCGCGGTTCGAGTGGAGCATGCGCGATGTACTGGACGGTGTAGGACTGGGCCAATTCGATGGCGCCGTCTGCCGGCGGCGCGGACGGAGCGGTGGAGGGCTGAGGCCGTGCGCCACCGCGGGATGCTTCAGGATTGCTCTTCAGGTATTCGAAGATGTTTTTGTTGGAGGGCTGCGGCGGAACGGTCCATTTTGCTTGAATGGCCGCAATAGCTTGTTCGGCGGTCCATGCGTCGGGAGCGACGACGCCAATGAAATCGCCATCGCGGACGAGTTTGACTCCAGTCATCTTCTCCGCAGCGGCGGTGTCGACAGAGTCGAGAGTGGCGTTGAAACCGCTAGGACGCAGGACCTTTCCGAACATCATTCCGGGGAGCGAAATGTCGGACGGGTATTGATGTTTTCCAGTTACAAATTCGCGGCCGTTGGCTTTGGGGATGGCAGTTCCGGCGATCTTCCAATCTTTTGCGGGCGTGAGCGTCACGGCGCTGGAGACGGTGGTGACCAGCTTTTCGCCGCGGGTGAGTTCGCCGTAGCTGAGGGACTTTCTGGTGGCAGGGTTCGTGATTTTTCCATTGGCGATGGTCAGCGCGGCGGGATCGGCGGACCACTGCTTCGCAGCCATCTCGACCAGTGTCTGCCGAGCGACAGCGGCCATGTTACGGAGGCGCGGGCCCATCTGCGGAGTGGTCTGGCTGCCGTAGGTGCCGGCGTCCCACGGCGTCAGGTCGGTGTCGCCCATGACCATGGTGATGGCGTCGAACGGGAGCATCAGCTCTTCGGCGACGAGTTGCGCGAGCGAAGTGCGGATGTTCTGTCCGCATTCGACTTTGCCGGTGAAGACGGTGACTTTGCCATCGGCGGCGATGTGGATCCATGCGGAGACTTCTTTGGGCAGCTCGTGGCTGCCATAGCCGCGGCCAGACTCCTGCGCGAGCGCATCACGATCTGTGAGGCAGACGAGCAGGCCTCCGCCGAAGAGCTTGAGGAAGTTGCGGCGGTCGAGTGCGAACTGGTGCAGCTTGTTGGGATCGTGCGCGAGTTCGGTGTTCATCGGGCGCCTCCTTTCGCGGCGGCGTGCGAGGCTCGCTGGACGGCTACGACGATGCGGGGATAGGTGCCGCAGCGGCAGATGTTGCCGTTCATGCCGGAGACGATCTGCGCTTCTGACGGCGCGGGTGTAGCGTGCAGCAGAGCCGTGGCGCGCATGATCATCCCGGAGGTGCAGTAGCCGCACTGGAAGGCGCCTTCGTCGAGGAAGGCTTGCTGGACGGCGGTGAGTTGGCCGTGGCGCTCGAGTCCTTCGATGGTGGTAATGTTCTTGCCGATGGCCTCGGACATCAGCGTCTGGCAGGACTTGACGGCTTTTCCGTCGAGAAGCACGGTGCAGGCTCCGCACTCGCCCTCGCCGCAGCCGTACTTGGTTCCGGTGAGCGAGAGGCGGTTGCGGAGGACCGAGAGGAGCGTCTCGTCGCCTGGCGCGTCAACGTGAATGCTCGCTCCGTTGATGTTGAGAAACTGGCCGTCCATGGGCGCCCCCTTGGCTGGATAGGCAGAAGGATACGCCGGGGACCAGTGACTTGCCTACTCGCTGGGGCTAGGGAGGAAACGCGAGGCGGGGAATCCATGCACGCGGAGGGTGAGACATCGCCAGGCCTCGACGGAGTAGAGGACGGGCTTGTGGAGAATCGTGTACTCGGGCGGCCAGCGGGACGGATGCGTTCGCCAGTTGAGGGCGAGCGCGGGTTGACGGCGGTCGAAGGTGGTGAGGATCAGGGCGGTGCGGCCGAGATGATACGGGGAGCTGACGACCTCGGCGGAGGACCAATCGTGGGCGTGCATGATCTGCGCCGAGTAGAAGATGTTCTGGATGGTGTTCTGGGCCTGGCTTTCTTCGAGGATCGCGGAGGCGGGGACGCCCTGCGACTCGGCGAACTGGGCCATGACGTGCGCCTCGACGAAGTGGTTATGGGCAGGGCCGCCGGTCATGATGAGGCGCGGGGCGATGCCGGCGCGGTACTCGCGGATGCCTTCGAGGACGCGCTCGCGCTGCTCGGGCGAGGGCGTGCCGTCGAGCCGGGCGGGAGTGCCGAGAACGATGATGGTATCGAAGTGGGAGGCCGCACTGTTGTGCGTGGGCAGCGTGACGTAGCTGCCGTAGACGATGAGGCCGAAGGCGAGGGCCAGGAGGATGAGAAGAAGGAGGGATCGCCGGAGGAGCTTCACGGGTTCGAGGGTATCAGGCTGGAGGGTGAGAGCAGGCGAGTCTTGATCCACACATGCGCGAGTAAGACTGCGCATGAACGATACCCGGCATCTAAACAAACATGATTCGAAGACTCAAATCCGGTGAGTTTCGCATTTATAGCCGCCATGCCGATAAGAAGACGGGCAGACGGAAGAATCTGGGGACATTCGCAACGCGCGAGGCGGCGGAGAAGCATGAGCGGGCGATCCAGTTCTTCAAGCACGGGTGATGTCGTGCGGTTCTGAGGTGAGGGAGCAGAAGAAATCAGCCGTTGCGCGCTTTGCGCTGCACTCTGGCCTTCGCGTGAACGGGTTGCACTATCGCGCTTGGCGTGCCGATTTCCATCTCGGCCGTTTGGCCCCGTGGCGCGCACCGGACCACGAATCGAATGGGCGCTCGGGATGGGTGGGCGGCGTTCGGATTAGAAGAGGTCAGTTTCCAGTCCGGCGATGAAGGGCAGGCCGGGAGCAACGACTTTGTGGAGACGGCGGTCGTGGGTAAGGAAGAGATCGACGCCTGAAGCGGCGGCGAGTGAGAGATGGAGTGCGTCGAGTGCTTTGACTCCGTGGTTGGCGCGCAGTTCGGCAAAGAGGCGGACGGCTTGCGAGGTGTGGGGGAGCATTGTGACCTGGTCGGAGTCGAAGAATTGCTGGATGGCGGAGGCGGCTGCTGCGTCGTTCGCTTTGATAGGACCGACCAGGAGTTCGCCGAGGACGAAGAGGCTGCTGCAGAGGGTATCGGACCTCTGCAGCATTGTCTGGTGAATTTGTTGAACGCGATTTCCGTATTTGCTGTTGCTCTCAAGCCAGTAGGCGTAGAGCATCGTGTCCCAGTAGATACGCCTCATCTATCCCAGCTTTCGGATTCTCGGGCGTGGAAGGCTTCGGCGCCGCCTAGCTTCTGGTAGGCGGACTTCATGATTCCGCGAAGGCTGAGGAAGGCGTCGGCGGAGCCTGCCGGAGGAGTGGCTGGCGGGTGAGAGCCGGGTGGGAGCGGTTCGATTTTGTAGATGAACTTCACGGTAGAACTCTTTCCTGAGGGTGGTCCCTGCACTTCTTTGAGGGTGAGGTGGTTCTCCTGCAAGAATTTCTTTGATTGCAGGGCATTGCAGATGATGGGGAAACGGTTGGGGGGTAGGACGCGGTTTTGGACGAGGAATTTATTGAATTCGCCGGAGTGGATGGTGACGGTGGTTTGGCTTTGTTTGCGGGCTGGTGCGATGTATTGTTCGGCGGCGGTTTTTCGGACGATGTCAGTTGATCCGTAATTGGCCATATCCATCACCTCTTTGTAAACATATCATAGATGATAGAAATGTCAAGAAAAATATCAAAAATGTCAAAATGTGTTGGGGGGGGCAACCCTCGTTCGCGATGTGGGGGCGCATCGAAGTCGGACCCCACCCATGACGATGAAACTGTCATGAATGGGGCACCCAAGATGGTTCTATGGGTGGGCCACCCGCCACCCAGGATGGTTTTATGGGTGGGCCACCCGCCACCCAATTCTGTGGTGAGTTGGATGTGGGCCACCCGCCCGGACCCCACCCATGACGATGAAACCGTCATGAATGGGGCACCCAGGATGATTTGTGGGTGGGCCAGCGGCCGGAGAGTAGAATTGTGTACGGAGAACTGCGATGGCTTCGCATGCCGTTCAACCCGATCCGTCTCAGGTCCCACTTTCCGCAGAGGAGGGGTGGGAACTGATTCTGCGCTCGTTTGGGAGTGGCAGGGAGCTTTATACGGAGTACGGCGGCGGTGAGGCCTGGCTTCGCGCAGAGCGCGAGTCGTGGAACCCGGAGTCGAGCGGCGAGGAGCAAGTCCCCTAGTGCGGTTCTATCTTGACTCGATGGTTTGGATTTACCTGATTGAAGGGAATCCTCAGTTTGGTACAGCGGTCCAATCCATTTTGAGCGGCGTCCGTGCGGGTGGGCATACGTTGCTTACGAGCAATTTTCTGCTTGCCGAGATTCTGGTGGAGCCGGTCCGAAAGAAAGATGCGTTTACCGTTGCGTCGTATCGGCGGATGCTGGTGGAGAGTTCCGCGGTTGAGGTTGTGCCGTTCACGGCCGAGACGGCGGTGCAGTTCGCGGCCATTCGAGCGGCACACAGGACATCTTCTCCGGATTCGCTTCATCTAGCGCTGGCAGCAAGCGGAGGAGCGGATGTGTTCGTCACTGGGGACGGACGATTGACCAAATTGTCGGTTTCGGGGATTGGCCGGATTGTTGATCTGAGCTTCAGGTTGCCGTAGCGGGGTGGGTCACTCTGGGTCGATCGACGTGGCGCTAATCCCACATCTCAAAGGCGAGATGTGGGGCACCCAAATTTGTGGTGGGTTAGATGTGGGCCACCCGCCACCCAATTCTGGGGTGGGTCAGATGTGGGTCACCCGCCCCATTGTAGACATAGGGGAAGTTGGGAGTGTGTGTTATCGGTTACATAGACTTCTTACACCCCACCCGTCCGCAAAAGCGCGTACGGATGGGGCACCCGAAGTTTTTGGGTTAAGGACGAGGAGGGAAGTTACCGGTGGGCCACCCGCCGATGAAGAGTTCGGCGGTTGTGGTGCGTTGGAAGAGGCGATGGCGTTGGTGGGTTACGGCGGTG
>DASWCA010000621.1:0-8834 GCA_036390355.1 Acidobacteriaceae bacterium | reverse complement strand
CACCAACGCGCACAACTGATGAACCTCACGCCAAAGCCGCCCCGTATCGCTGTCGTCGGCCCCGCAACCGCTCGTGCCGTCGAGTTGATCGATCTCGAAGCTGACGTGATTCCACCGACCTTCACCGCCGAATCCCTCGCTGAAACCCTGCGTCCCGAGGCATCTGGCCGCAAGATCCTCCTGGTCCTCGCCGAAGAAGCTCCTACGCTCCTCCGCGACTCGCTCACCGCCTCCGGCGCACACGTCACCGTCGCCGCAGCCTACCGTAACCGCATCCCGGAAGAGTCGCTCGAGGCCATCACTTCCCTGTTCAGCAATCCGGCCGAGTATCCGGACGCGATCACCTTCACCAGCGCCTCCACCGCCGCCAATCTACTCGCGCTTCTCCAGGCCGCCGGACTGACTCTGCCGCCTGGCATCATTCGCGCTTCCATCGGCCCCATCACGTCGCGCGCGCTACGCGAGCTCGGTCTTCCACCTCACATTGAAGCCGGTGAATCCACGATCCCGGGTTTAGTAACCAGCTTGGAGGATTACTTCCGGAGTGCCCCATGACAGAAAGTTGTATTGCCACTCCATGTCCATATAGGAGGAAATGACACAATGGAGGGTGACACCGTTTTCTTATAACTATGGCCCTTCTCACCACGAATCTCGGAAGCCTCCCGCTGGTCGCACGCGGCAAGGTCCGGGACATCTACGCCCTCGGCGCTGACCTGCTATTTGTCGCCACCGACCGCATCTCTGCGTTCGACCATGTGCTGGGCTCCGGCATTCCCGATAAGGGCAAGATCCTCACCGGGATCTCCGACTTCTGGTTCAACTTCCTCAAAGACACGGTCGCCAACCATCTCGTCGCCACAGAGGCGCCGAAGATTGCCGAACTGCTCGCACCCTTCTCTGAGTTGATCTTTGCCGAGCGCCTGCCTGGCAGTCGAATCGTTTCGCACCCGGCATTCCAGCAGCAGATCGCCGGCCGCAGCATGATCGTCCGCCGCGCAAAGATGTTTCCCGTGGAGTGCGTCGTGCGAGGCTATCTCTCCGGCTCCGGCTGGAAAGACTATCGCGCAACCGGAGCAGTCTGCGGCATTCAGCTTCCATCGGGGCTTCGCGAGTCCGAACGCCTCCCCGAGCCAATCTTTACTCCAGCCGCGAAGGTGAACACAGGCGGCCACGATGAGAACATCTCCTACGCGCACATGGAAGCCACGGTTGGTGTCGAGACTGCGGCAAAGCTTCGTCGCCTCACCCTGGACATCTATACCAAGGCATCCGGGTACGCCGCAACGAAAGGCCTGATCCTGGCCGACACCAAGTTCGAATTCGGCTCGATCGACGGAGTCGGCATCGTCCTGGCCGACGAGGTGCTCACCCCCGACTCGTCGCGTTACTGGCCTGCGGCAAGCTACGCGCCCGGCGGACCGCAGGCCAGTTTCGACAAGCAATTCGTCCGCGATTATCTTGAATCCATCCACTGGAACAAGCAGGCTCCGGCGCCCAGCCTGCCCGATGACGTCGTCTCGCGGACCCGGCAGAAATATATGGAGGCGTTTCGCCTGCTGACCGGGCAGCAGGATCTCGACAGCGCGAAGCAAACGGCTGGACAGGCCGACCTGACGGGAGTGCGGCCATGATGATCACGAACTGGAACGCTTTTGACTGGGTCCTGGTTGTCATCGTCGTCGTCTCGATGGTGGCGGCGTTCCGGCGCGGACTTGTGCGTGCCATCTTTGGGCTGCTGGGACTCATTGGCGGATTTCAGATCGCGGCCTGGACCTACTCCACCGTAGGAGACTGGATCTCCGCATCCAGCATAAAGGTGTCGCCGGCTACGGCGCGCATCATCGGTTTCCTGCTGGTTGTGATCGCCGTTTCGGTGGGGCTGGAGATCGTCGGCTGGTTATTCCAGAAAGCCCTGCGCCATGTCGGGTTGGGCCCGTTCGACCGCCTCCTCGGAGTTGCCTTTGGCTTCGCGCGGGGCTGCATGGTGGGAATCGCTCTGCTGATGGCGACCACCACCTTCGCACCCCAGTCCGGGATTATCACAACATCGGCGATAAGTCCCTATTTATTTGCCGTCGCGCATGATGTATCCTTCCTCGTACCTCAGTACCTTCAACAATTGATGGCGAGCGGCGCATATGATTTCAATCACAACCCGCCGCGCTGGATCAATGGGGACTGAGTGGTCTACAGTAGGAGTTCGTTACTACTGACAAGCAAGCGAGGTAATCCTTTGAAGCGCGAATTGGAAGCCCTGATCATGCAGATGCACTCTGCCGGTATTTCCTATGCGGACGCAGTCCGGCAGTTCAAGAAGCGCTATATCCTCGAAGTGCTCGCGCACCACAAGGGCAACCAGTGCAAAGCAGCGACCGAACTGGGAATGCATCGCAACACTCTCAGCCGCACCCTCGCGGAACTTGATATGGACACCGCGCAGATCCGCAAGGGACTGCGCCGTCCAGTGATGAGCGAACGGCCAATGCTCGCCCAGCGCACGGCGATCGGCCAACGGCCGCGCGTGCCGGTTGCTGTGAACGGCCGCCAGAGTTAATTCCTCATAGCCATCGGCTACGCATACCGGTGAACGCTATTTCGCGTTGCTTCTCCGTCTCGCGCGTCTAAGATAGCAGTGGATGATCCGCCCAATACAATTTCGCGCTGTAACGCCCCCTCGGCGGGTTGGCGTTTGGGCGCTCGGCTTCGTTCTCCTCGCGTCCGGCGGCGCGATGGCGCAGGCTCCCACGCCACAAGCTCCAGCTCCTGAGAGTCAGGCGCAATCAGCCCAGCCCGCGCCTCCGGCGCCCACCGCGGATTCCGCTGCGGCAAATCCATCAGCACCAGCGGCAGCTTCGAACATCGTCGAGCCCCAGCCCAGCAAGCACCAACTCCGCGATGCCAAAAATGCATACCTTGCCGGCGCAAAGAAGCTTGAGCGGGATGACCTGGACGCCGCAGAGCACGAATTCATCCGCGCACTGGCGCTCGATCCGGGCAATCGCGATTACGCAATCGCAATCTCAGTAACGCGCCAGCACCGCCTGACGGAACTGGTTCAGAAGGCAGCCAAAGCCAGCAATGCAGGCGACCGGGAGCAAGCGAAGACGCTGCTCGCGGAGGCGCGCGCGATCGATCCTGCCAGTCCGCTGGTCATCGAGCACAGCGACCTGCCTCCGGCCACCAATGAGCGAGCGCTCCAGTCGGCCATCCCCGGTCCAACGAACGCCGCGCCGGGCGGGACCGCGATCAACGGCCCGCTCTCGGACCGGTCCCGAATGCTCTCCGTCGCCGAAACGCGCGAGCCCTGGAAGATTCAACCGCCTGTCCTCGCAGGCGCGATCCGCCTCACTCCGTCGGATGCGGTGAAGAGTTTTGCTGTGCGCGGGACATCTCCAGATGTGCTCCGCGATGTCGCATCGGCCTATGGCATTCGCGCGGTGCTGGACGATTCCGTAGAGCGCAAGACATTGCGCTTCGATCTTGAAAATGTGAACTACCACCAGGCGATGGACACCCTGATGAGCATGGCGCACGTATTCGCCGTGCCGCTGGATGAGACAAGCATCGTGATTGCCCGGGATGACCAGCCCAACCGCGATCGCCTGCTGCGGCAACTAGAGGAGACGATCAACCTGCCGGGCTTCACAACCGAGCAGATCAACGAAATCGCAAACGTGGTCCGCACCATCTTCGAGGTCAAACAGGCGACCGTCCAGACGACCCTTGGGAGTATTGTCGTGCGCGCGCCGGAAGAAGTCTTTGCGCCCATGAATCGAACCATCGAGGGCCTCGTCGAAAGCACCGGCGAAGTCATGATCGAGGTGAAAATTTACGAGACCACTACGACGCGCTCGACCAATATCGGCGCAACTCTCCCGTCTAAATTCAGTGCCTTTAATGTGGATCAGGCGGCAACGGCGCTAGTCAACGCGAATCAAACGCTGGTGCAGCAGGCGATCGCGCAGGGGCTCATCTCGTCCACTGCGAGCAACCTCGATATCGCGCTCGCGCTGATCGGGTCAGGACTCGTGCAAAGCGACCTGGCAACGAATCTGATCGGCGTCTTCGGTGGCGGAATTTTCAGGACTGGCATCAGTGCTTCCACCAACACAGCCTTCCATCTCGGCCTGAACTCAAGCGACACAAGATCGCTCGACGATGTCCAGATACGCGTAGGAGACCGCCAGGCAGCGGTCTTCCGCGAAGGATCACGATACCCGGTCACCTCGTCGACCTATACCACCGGCCTATCGACCGCCGCGTCCTCGCTAAGCAATGCATCGATCAACGGCGTCAGCCTTTCCAGCTTGCTCTCGCAGTTTGCCGGAGGAACTAGCGCCACCATTCCACAGGTCACCTACGAAGATCTCGGCGTAACCCTGAAGGCTACGCCGGTGATCCAGAAGTCCGGGCGCATCAACCTGCTTCTGGATCTCAAGATCGAGGCGCTTGCAGGCGGCTCGCTCGACGGTATTCCCATCCTGGCGAGTCGCCAGTTCGCCTCCGACATCACGGTTGCGGATGGAGAGAGCGCTTTGATGGTCAGCAACGTGACCAGGAGCGAATCGGCCGCAATGACGGGTGTTCCGGGATTGAGCGAGTTGCCCGGCTTCCAGATGCCGACTCAGGACAACAAGGAAAGGGACACAGGCCAGCTCGTGGTGGTCGTGACCCCGCATGTGGTGCGGCGGCGATCAGAGCTCGTTGCCGGCCCGCGAATCGCCGTACGCGACCAGGCCAACTAGCGATCGCGTACCGCGTTGACCCAGAGGTGCTTCGGTCGCTATACTTCAGTAGTGCGAGCGGGAGTAGCTCAGTGGTAGAGTGCTTCCTTGCCAAGGAAGATGTCGCCGGTTCGACCCCGGTCTCCCGCTCCAGTTATACCCCGCCTGCGATACACTCTTCCTCATTCATCCGGGTGTGCGTGAAAGCGCAGGCCCTCTAGAGGCGCGGTACCCAAGTGGTAAGGGAGAGGTCTGCAAAACCTTTATGCGTCGGTTCGATCCCGACCCGCGCCTCCATCATTTTCCTCAATGAATACAAGCACTTGATGATGAGTCACCGCCTTGTGCACGGACCGTGTAAAATGCTCTCCTAATTAGTAAACCGCCGAAACAGAGATGCGGAGGCAGATAATGCGATTGCTCGCGGGAATCGTGCTGACCCTGGCGTTTACGACCAATTCTGCGTTTGCTAAGCAGCACTGTCGCAAGGCAAATGTCGATAGGTCCAGCGGTTTCTGTACGGTCCCCGATCCGGCACTGACTCCGGGTGAGATGGACGAGTCTCTTGCATGCGTCTCGAATATCGACCGCCCTCGCAAGGTGACCGACGCAGAGAAAGACGCGATCCTCGCCGCGTATGAATTGCCAGCAAGCACAAACAAGTCCAGCGGTGAGTTTGATCACTGGCTACCCCACTGGATGGGCGGATCGGACACGCAGAAGAACATCTGGTTCGAGCCGCACGCGGGAAAATTTGGTTCGTTGACGAAAGATAAGGTCGAGCTATTGCTTTATCGAAAGGTCTGCGTGGACAAAACTTTGACTCTCGTGCAGGCAAAGAAACTTTACCTCCAAGGCTGGACGCAGTTAGCTCCCAAACCGTGACTGAGCCGCGCCTCCAATCATTCCCAAATTTGATCCAATTCAGACTGCAGCGAATTCGCTACGGCGATTGCTCTTGGACGAACTAATGCGCCTGCTTTTCAGCTGAATAAGCAGCATGCGAACTGCCGTCGTGCCCGAGATACCATGAGGCAGCATCGGCGGCATATAGACAAACGACCCCGGCACGGCGCTGACCTTATCTTCCCCAAGCTGAACCACAGCCTCTCCTTCGATGAAGTAGAGAACCGCCAGTGTAGGTGCTGAATGCACCGACAGAGCCTCGCCTGCGGAAAAACCGAACAACGTAACGTTTACGTGCTCGTCCTTCTGAAAAACGCGGCTCAGGATGCCTTTTTCAGGCAGCGCGAACTCCGTCTGCAGATTGGCCAGGAATGTGTAATCCATATCCTCTTCTCTTGTGGATGAGCCTTTGGCAATACACCCCTTGCGGCACCTTCGATCAAGACATTCCGGTCGAAGGCGCCGCGAGGGCCATAGTGGAGTTAGCGGCCCGCCACTATCGTTTCCTCTTCCAACAACTTTCCGGCTGTGCTCTCACCGGAAAGCTTCTCGTCGTCGTAGGAATGCCCTGTCAGCAGTCCCAGGATGAACCACGCGAACAGCAAGGCTCCGGCAGCAAACAGGATGTCTCCCGGAACACGCATCCAGCGCAGGATCTGCATCTGTCCGGACTGCATGAACTCCGGCGACCGCGCATACCATGTGCCGTGTTGAATCGATGCCCACGCCTGCAGAAGCCCGACTGGCAACATGCTCAGGATGACCATGAACACCAGGCCCAGATTGAGGAACCAGAAGGACAGCTTGAGCGGTTTCTGTTTCCAGGGCCGCCCTGCGCCCATGGCTCGCAGGCAGAACAGCGTCAGTCCAAGTCCGAGCATCCCATACACGCCAAACAGCGCGGTATGCCCATGCACCGGAGTGGTGTTGAGCCCCTGCATGTAGTAGAGAGCGACCGGTGGATTGATGAGGAATCCGAACAGCCCTGCTCCCACAAGATTCCAGAACGCGACTGCGACGAAGAAGTAGATGGGCCACTGATAATTTGCGATCCACGGAGCTTTCTGCATCGGTTGCGCCAGGCGAATGTTCTCCCACGCTTCGTAGCCGACCAGAGTCAGCGGCACAACTTCAAATGCACTGAAGATCGCGCCCAGAGCAATCACCGCCGGTGTCGCGCCCGCGAAGTACAAATGATGGAAGGTGCCGATGATTCCACCGGAGAGAAAGATCGTCGTCGAGAAGAGCGCTGCTTTCGTCGCAGTGCGAATCTCGATCAGCTTCAGTCGCGTGAACAGGAACGCAATCACGACCGTGGCGAACACCTCAAAGAAGCCTTCGACCCAGAGATGAACCACCCACCAGCGCCAATATTCGGCAGTCACCAGATGGCTGCGTTGTCCATACATCAGGCCAGCGGCATAGAACAGTGGAATCGCAATACTGGAGATGAGGAACAGCGTAAGCAGCGCCCGATCCTCGCTCTTGCGGACCAGTGCCGGCTTCAGCGCAGCCCACATCAGCCCCAGCCACAGAACCAGGCCGACAAACAGCAGTATCTGCCAGAGCCGTCCCAGGTCGACATATTCATACCCCTGGCTGCCAAGCCAGAACCACATGTTGCCAAGGCGCTGCTGGATTCCCATCCACTCGCCGGCTAGTGATCCGCCAACCACAACGATCAGTGCGCCAAAGAGCACATTCACCCCGAGTCGCTGATACTTTGGCTCGTGCCCGGTCACCGCCGGCCCAACGTACAAGCCCGTAGCCAGCCACGAAGTCGCAATCCAGAAGATCGCCAGTTGCAGGTGCCAGGTGCGGGTCACTGCGTAGGGCAGATAGCGGTCCAGCGGAAAGCTATAGAATCCGTGGCCTTCGACGGCATAGTGAGCGGTCAAGATGCCCATAAGAATCTGCACGCCCCACAGAATCACGACCACGAAGAAGTACTTCAACGTTGAGCGCTGCGAAGGTGTCGCCTTTACCGCGAGGAACGGATCAGTGGCTGGGTAGGGGCCGTGAACCAGTTCCTTTTCCTGCGATGCATACCACCAGACCATGCCGCCGATTCCGGCGAGCAAACCGACGATGCTCAGAATGCTCCACAGCAGCGCTCCGGAGGTGAGTCCATTGGCGACCAGCGGCTCATGCGGCCAGTTGTTCGTGTAAGTGGTGGTCGATCCCGGCCGCTCCGTGCTGGCCGCCCACGAAGTCCACCAGAAGAATGCAGCAAGCTGATGCTGTTTTTCAATATTCGTCAAAGCGCCATGTGGAATCGCGTAAGCAGCGCGTCCGTTGGCAAAGACGTCGGCATAGTAGGACCCAAGTTCGTTGAATGCTGCCGCGCGATCGGCGTCGATGATCACGCGGTTGCGGGAAGCGTCGTATGTATTGGTCCGCATCTCGCGAATCAGCCGTGCCTTGAACACCGCTTGCTGATCCAGGTTCAGCGAATCAAAATTGACCGCGCCTGCCCTGACTGCCCACAAGTTCAGCAGGAACTCGGATTCGCGATGCAGCCAATCCGCGCTCCAGTCGGGAGCAACGTACGCTCCGTGACCCCAGACGGTGCCGATCTCCTGCCCGCCAATGGATTGCCATACGCCCTGTCCGTCCGTAATGGAACTGCCCGTCAAAAGTAGTTTGCCATCCGCGGTGTATACATCGGGCAGCGGCGGGGCTCCGCTGATCAACTTGCGGCCCACACTACCCAGAACGATGAATGAGCCGATAATGACAACTGCCAAGGCCCACCAATAGCGCTTATAAGACATGATTTTTTCCTCGTTGAAGGCTTTGTCGCGTTTCTCTGATGGCTACCGTACCGCGCCATTCAAAACAATGAAGCGACTTTAGTCACTGGGGGAGCGAATCTCCCTCACTATTTCCGAGAACCAGCTTGCAGGTCAGGCGACCAATGGCTCTGTGATGTGCATCACAACCCATCCGGCGCCGCGGTTGGGCGCGATCCCAGCGGAGATACCAATCACGCTGCAATCGTCTTCATCGAACCGCTGGCCGCGAAAGAGGAGCGGCCAAGCACGAACGTCAGCGTCAGATTGGCAGCAAACAAAAGAACAGCGCTCAACTCCAGCATCCCGGAGACCGGCAACACTCTCCATGCGGCTGAAAGGAACCCTTCGTAGGCAAGAGGTTCGGACGATACCCGCAGCAGGCAGCCCGTCTGCAGCAGCAGAAGGC
>DASWCA010000620.1:0-3916 GCA_036390355.1 Acidobacteriaceae bacterium | reverse complement strand
AGTCTATCCGGACGCATTACGGAGAATCACGTACGTGGACGCGGTAACTGACAATCGGCTAAAGTTTCTCACGAATAACTTCGCGCTTCCGGCCCTTACAATTGCTTTGATCTATAAGTGTCGCTGGCAAGTAGAATTGTTTAAACCAGCGACAGACAGCACCCTATGTTGCACTTTGCGGGTGCGCTCTGACGATTGTGTTCGAGGAGAGCCGGTATTGCGGTAACTCCGGCCGGGTGTGCTATGTCTTTTGGCGACAGCGCATACCTTGGGTCTTGGTGCGGCTTCGCAACGGGGAGACACTTTCCCTTCCGTGGAAATGGACGAATCTTCCTCAGTCCCTGAACTCTCCGGAGTGCGAAGCGGACGAGCCGACTAGGCCGGTCCCGATCCTCTCAGCAGGCGCACTGCACGACCTAGTCCGCTTCCTTCATCGCCGGCGGAATGGCCCAGGAGGGGAACTTTGAGTCGATCAGTACATGCTGGCCGATTGGTCCGAGGCGCGAAACATGGCAGCGATGAAGTGTCGCAATGGATGAATGTCGGAGAGAGCGGTGGATTGCATCCCGTGGCTTCCGGTTTGGAGAGGAGTCTTTGCCGGCGCCGAGCCCACCGCCTGATGATGGCGAGGATTCTCGACGCGATTGCCAGCCCGCTTGAGCGAGATGTTTCAGCGCCAATGCGCATTCGAAATCTTCGCATCGCACGGGAGAAAACCGTTGCCGTCCTCGGACGCGGCGGACGGGATGCGTCTGGGATGTGGGTGCGAACTCTGGAAGGGAACGAGGTCGCGAAGGAGTCGCGCGGAAAAAGAGGAATGGCCCAGCCGGAGGTGTTAGCCGGGCCCTGCGACGAACCAAACATTTTTGCAATGAAATGTTTTGGTGTATGCTCAAGGGAGATACGGGTTTGCCGCAGTCCAACGGCTTCTGGGTTTGCCGTAAATCTTCGTTGCCTCGGAGTCATCGGGCCGATGATTCGCCATGCGATCGCGGATCCGCGTGAATCAGACGTTCTGCCGCCAGGTCGCCTTCGACGCGCTCCCGACAGAAGCGGGAGAATCAGCAACGTCGCGACCGAGACGCGTCCCGCGCATGAGAAAACCGGCGGAGCGGTAGCGCCGGGACGGATCGAGAACGCGAGCGGTCACCCGCTGCCCATTGCATTGTCGCGTGGTAGTGAAAACTTCTGGGCCGGCCTCGTATTTCGCTACGCGCGCGCTCTCCATGGTTCGGCGCCGCTTGCCCCTGTGCCGGCATGTTCCCAGGAATCCGGCGCTGCCGGATTGTTTGCTTTTCAGCCAAGCTCAGTCCCAACGAGGCAACGGTGCGGGTCTGCCGGTGAGCTGGGCTCGCCAGAGCCGCTTCACCAGGCGCTCCAGACACTACTGGCCGGGATGGCGCGACGTCGCGTGCGGGCGCCGGCCACGGAAGGAGAAACAAATAAGACATGACCGCCGCAAAGATTCAGAGCACCCATTGTGAGCGTACTGCTTACGTCTATGTTCGGCAATCCACTCCGTTGCAGGTCATCGAAAACCGCGAGAGTACCGAACGCCAGTATCACCTTCGGGATCGAGCGATCGAACTGGGCTGGCCTCCCAACCGGGTGGAAATCATCGACGAGGACCAAGGCCGCTCTGGGAGCAGTGCGGAGCATCGCGCTGGATTCCAGCGCCTGGTCTCGGAAGTGGGTCTGGGCAAAGTGGGGATTGTGTTAATGCTGGAGGCGTCGCGGTTGGCGCGCAACAACAGCGACTGGCACCGGCTGATCGAGATCTGCGGACTGAGCGCGACGCTGATTGCGGACGAAAGCGCGGTGTACAATCCCCGCGAGCCCAACGATCGCCTCCTGTTGGGAGTCAAGGGGACTCTTTCGGAGGCGGAACTGTTCACCTTGCGGACCCGTCTCTATGAAGGGCGCTGGAACAAGGCCCGGAGGGGACAGCTCCGGTTCCCCTTACCCGTAGGCTATGTACGAGGAACAGATGGTGGTTGGGAGCTGGATCCCGACGCGCAAGTGCGGGAGCGGCTCACTTACTTGTTTGAATCCTTCCGCCGCCAAGGTGTGGCGCGCAGCGTGCTGCGCGACCTCCGGCAGCAGGGTTTGGATCTGCCCGTGCGAGTAGTCGCGAAAGAAGGCTACGGATCGTTAAACTGGAAGACGCCCACGCTCAGCGCGGTGGTCCGTATCCTGCACAATCCCGGCTACGCCGGGGCGTACGTGTTCGGGCGGTGGGATTGTTCGGGGCATCGGCGATCTCCGAAGACGGGCAAGGTGCTGCCACATCTTGTATCGGTGGCAAAATGGCCGGTGAAGATTGACAATCACCATCCGGCCTACATCGGTTGGGAGGAGTTCATGAGCAACCTGGAGCGCCTACGCCAGAACTGGAATCGCGACGGGAGTCGCGGTGCGGCACGCGAAGGATGCGCGTTGCTGCAAGGCATCGTCTACTGTGGCGTGTGTGGCCGGAAGATGGCAGTGCAGCATCCAGCGGCGAAAGAGAAGCGCTCCTCCATCTATATCTGTAAGTACAGTTATCAGGATGGCGCCGATAGGGTCTGCCAGAGTATGACTTCGCGGCCGGTGGATGCGATGGTGGCACAGGCGCTTTTGGAAGCCGTCTCTCCCCAGAGTCTGCCGGTGGCGGTGCGTGTGCTGGAGCAAGTCGAGCAAGAACTGGCGGCGCAACGCCGGCAACGGGAACTGCAGTTGGAACAGGCCCGATACGAGGCGCGGCTGGCGCAACGGCAGTATGACGGTGTGGATCCAGGGAACCGCCTGGTGGCCGCCGAACTGGAGCGGCGGTGGAACGAGAAGCTGGAGCGTGTAGCGCAACTGGAGCAGAATTACGCGAGGGCCGAGCAGGAGTCGCAGTGGAATTTGACGGAAGAGGAGCGCGCCTCCATCGCCGAGTTATCCCAGGACCTGCCAGCTATCTGGAACGCCGAGACGACCACCAACCAGGAAAAGAAGCAGTTACTGCGCATGGCGATCGAATCCGTTCAACTGGACGGGGCCAGCATTCCGGGTAAGATTGAAGTGCAAATTCGATGGCGGTCCGGAGTCATCACTGCCCTGGAGGTGAAACGGTCCGCGCCCGGGGAAGCTTCTCGGAAGACGCCCGCAGAAGCGGTTTCCCAGATCCACAACATGGCTGAAGGCCGCAGCTACACTGAGATTGCAGAAAGGTTAAACCGTTCGGGTTTGCGAACCGCGTTCGGCCGGCGCTTCAGCGACCAGCACGTGGGCTACATCTGCCGCCGCGACGGCCTATCGCAAAGACGGAACAAATCGAGACCGGGGCCGAGTCCAAACAGGACCGGCACTGGGGAAAGTTGAACAAGAGGTGCCTTGTGTATCAGGTCTATTCAGACCGAGCAGAAGCCGATCATTGAAGTGGGCGGGATCGTAGAGTCCGTCCTCATCCAGAATCAGCGTGTCAGTCAGTGCACAGATCTCCAGTAGTCGGTGCCAGTCGCTGGAATTGCGTGCGAGGCGGGATACTTCCAATCCGATCACGAGTCCGGCATGACCCATGCCCACCTCGGCAACGAGTTTCTGAAATCCTTCGCGATCAGCGGCCGAAGCGCCGGAATGCCCCAGATCGCTGTCGATGACGACAATGCGATCGGCATGCCAGCCGAGCGCGGCCGCTCGTTGGCGAAGCGCGTACTGACGTTTGGTGCTCTCAACGTTCTCCAACACCTGACGCGGCGTCGATTGCCGGACATAGACGTAAGCGTTTCGTTTCAGGTGTGCGGCATTCACTTTCTGCAGGTCGGCTGACATAGAAGTTTCTCCGGTCGGCAGTTCAGAATCATGCCCGCCAGAATGACTGCCGCCTGGGAGCGGACAACGGCGGGCGAGGGGGTGGTGGCTGTAGGTGGGACCGTGTCCTTCGCCGGTGGGG
>DASWCA010000619.1:0-6595 GCA_036390355.1 Acidobacteriaceae bacterium | reverse complement strand
CCACCACGCCACTCCGCTTGACGATCGCCTCCACCTGCGGCGTCAGGTGCACCATCTCGTACCGCTTTTTCGTCGTCAGCGTCATGTACTCCGTATGAGCCTTCATGCCGGCCATTTGCACTCTCCTCCATGTCCCGAATTTTCATTCTGACACTGGAGATGGCCGAAGGGGAAGAATCCCTCTCGTCGGAAATCTAATTCAATTTTGCGGTTGGCTCTGATCTTGCGATGTGAAGGCCCACCCGGCCTCACCTCTGGGAATCCGCCTCCAGGGAGACCCGGGGCTATGCTCGGGCTCCGAGGAAGTGGTGGTCCCGGTCATCCCCGCCAGACCGGGGATGACCAAGGTTGATGGCTTAGGAATCAGTTGCTTACCAAGGACTCAACCCTCGTTTCTACCTTGGATTCAATCCTCATTCCATAGAACGACCGATGGACGAAGAATGCCGACACCAGGAAGAACGCGACTGCAAGAACGTGGGTGAGCATAGCGTGGGTGGCGCTGAGCGTCACGGCGAGTTCGACGGCAAGCAATCCGAACAGCGTCGTGAATTTGATGACCGGGTTCATTGCCACCGACGAGGTGTCTTTGAACGGATCGCCGACGGTGTCTCCGATCACGGTTGCGTCGTGCAGAGGAGTGCCTTTCTGTTTCATGTCGACCTCTACGATCTTCTTGGCGTTGTCCCAGGCGCCACCGGCGTTGGCCATGAAGATGGCCTCGTACAGACCGAAGATTGCGATCGAGAACAGATAGCCGATAAACAAGAACGGCTCCATAAATGCGAACGCAAGAGTCGAGAAGAAGACGGCGAGGAAGATATTGAACATACCCTTCTGCGCGTACTTGGTGCAGATTTCCACGACCTTCTTACTGTCGGCGACAGATGCTTTTTCTGTGCTTTCCAGGTTGATGTTGTCCTTGATGAACTCGACCGCGCGGTAGGCTCCGGTGGAAACCGCCTGCGTGGAAGCGCCGGCGAACCAGAAGATGACTGCGCCGCCGCAGATGAGGCCGAGCATGAAGGGCGCATGCAGCAGGGAGAGTTTGTTGACGTTGTCTGTCAGTCCGTGGGTGAGGGCCATGATGATGGAGAAGGTCATGGTGGTTGCGCCGACGACGGCGGTGCCGATGAGCACCGGCTTTGCCGTAGCCTTGAAGGTATTGCCGGCGCCGTCATTGGCTTCCAGCAGATGCTTGCAGCGTTCGAACTTCGCGTCGATGTTGTAATCGCGCTTGAGTTCGGCTTCGATGCCGGGTACGTCTTCGATCAGAGACAACTCGTAGACGGACTGAGCGTTGTCGGTTACGGGGCCATAGGAGTCGACGGCGATGGTGACCGGACCCATACCGAGGAAGCCGAAGGCTACGAGGCCGAAGGCGAAGACGGCAGGAGCGAGCATCTGGTCTGCCATGGACGTGCCCTGACTGAAGTAATAGCCCATTCCCATGAGCGCGACCATGCTAAGTCCCAGCCAGTAGGCCGAGAAGTTGCCGGCCACGAATCCTGAGAGGATGCCGAGAGAGGCTCCGCCTTCCTGCGCTGATTTGACGACTTCTTTGACGTGGGTGGATTTGGTTGAGGTGAAGACCTTGACCAGTTCGGGGATGAGCGCGCCCGCCAGGGTTCCGCAGGAGATGATGGACGCCAGCTTCCACCAGAGCGATCCGTCACCGAGAGTGGGGATCATGTAGTACGAAACGATGTAGGTCAGGATGATGGAAACGATTGAGGTGATCCACACCAGCGAGGTCAACGGAGCCTCGAAGTCCATTTCGTCGGCGTCCTTGTACCTGGCGCTGGCGATTGCGGTATTGAGGAAATATGCACCTGAGCTGGAGAGCAACATTCCGACGCGCATGACGAAGATCCAGACCAGAAGTTGTGCCTGGACGCTGGGCTCGTGGACAGCCAACAGGATGAAGGTAATGAGGGCGACGCCGGTGACGCCGTAGGTTTCGAAGCCGTCGGCGCTGGGGCCAACCGAGTCGCCGGCGTTGTCGCCGGTGCAGTCTGCGATGACGCCCGGGTTGCGCGCATCGTCTTCCTTGATTTTGAAGACGATCTTCATCAGGTCGGCGCCGATGTCGGCGATCTTGGTGAAGATGCCGCCGGCAATACGCAGGGCTGCGGCGCCGAGGGATTCGCCAATGGCGAAGCCGATGAAGCAGGGGCCGGCGTAGTCGCGCGGGATGAAGAGGAGGATGGCGAGCATGATGAGCAGTTCGACCGAGATCAGCAGCATGCCGATGCTCATGCCGGCCTTCAGGGGAATCGCCATGATTGGATAGGGCTTGCCGCGGAGTCCGGCGAACGCAGTGCGTGAGTTGGCGAAAGTGTTGACGCGAATCCCGAACCACGCAACGCCATAGCTACCTGCGATGCCGACGAGCGAAAACGCGAGGATGATGGGCAACGTAACGCCGATCGGGTGACCCTCCACCGGCGCCAGCCAGCCGAAGTAAAGCGAGATGATGACCGCGATGAACGCCCAGAGCACGAGGATGAACTTGCCCTGCGTAATGAGATAGGTTTTGCAGGTCTCGTAGATCAGTTCGGAGACTTCGAGCATGGTGCGATGGACCGGCGAATTCTTCAACTGCACATAGATCGCCAGGCCGAATAGCAGGCCGCCGACGCAGAACAGCAGGCCGATCATCAGCAGGGAATGTCCGTTCATGCCGAAAAATTGCACGGTCGTCAAATCCGGCAGTGTCAGATTGGCTTCGCCTCCGCCAGCGTGTTCCGGCTGCGCATAGGCGATTGTGGGAAGCAGCAGGCCCAGCAGGGCCGCTATCGTCTTGTACCGGCGCTTTAGACAGACCATTGCTTTGCGCGTGAACAAAAGAGCCACAATGAGCGACAAACCGCTCACTGCAAGAAAGAAACAGGCCCAACCCTGAACAACAGTCACATGTCCTCCCGGAACACAGTTTTTAGTAGTTGCACCAAAACGACCCAGGGATCAGGAACCTCGTAGAACACTGGGAAATTGTCACCGGAAGCGTACCACTCTTGTTCGCCGCTGTCTTGTGATTCGAGTCACAGGCGTTCCGCAAGTCGGCAAGTCAGCGAGTTAGCACGCTATCATCGACATATTCCTGGGATCCCGGGAGCCGGGTCGCCCAATGAACTCGAACCCGCCAAATCGCTGATTCTCCGCCCCTATGCGCCTCTTCGTTGCCACCACAAATCCCGGCAAACTCCGCGACTTCGCCCACGCCGCCCAGGGCCATCTGCTCGGCGGCCAGACGGTGGACATCGAGCCGCTCCCCGGCCTCACCGACATCCCGCCCCCACCCGAGGACGAGCCCACCTTCGAGGGCAACGCGCGAGCCAAGGCTATCTACTACTCCCGCCAGTCACCCGGCCTGCTGATCGTCGCGGACGACTCAGGGCTCGAGGTCGACTGCCTGGAGGGAGCCCCCGGCGTCCGCAGCGCCCGTTATGCCGAAGACGTCGCCTTTCCCAACGCGCCCGCCTCCACGCTGGACGAACGAAATAATGCTGCCCTTCTGCGCTCCATGGACGGCGTGCCTGAACATTGCCGGCGCGCCCGCTACCGTTGCGTGCTCGCTCTCGCGCAGGGCGGGGAAGTGGTGACCACCGCCGAAGGCAGCGTCGAGGGCCGCATCCTTACCGCGCCACGCGGCGACCGCGGCTTCGGCTACGATCCGCTCTTCTTCCTGCCCGATCACAGCCAGACCATGGCCGAGGTCGATCCCATCACCAGGCTCAGCGTCAGCCACCGCGGAGGAGCGCTGCGGGCGTTGCTACATCAGTTTCCGGCGGTGTGACCCTGCTCACTGATTCTTTGCATTTACCGCACATTTTGTGCGCTAATCGCACCCAAACCCAACAAAAATTTGACGCTTCTGTTCTCAGAGCGAAATAATCCATTTGCCGCCGCCAAGATTTCCACGCCGGATGCCCAGCGGCCAAGCGGTACTCCAGAGGAGCTTCGTCCATGGCAACAACCGCGACCCCCGCACCCCCTCGCGCTCAACTCCGAGGCATTCAGCCCCTCCAGCCGGGTGAGGGCCACTCCTTCCTGTGGCGCAGGCTGCATTCGCTGTCTGGCATCGTCCCCATCGGCGCGTTCCTGATCGAGCACATCGTCTCGAACTTCGAGGCGCTCAACGGCCCGCTGGCCTACGCCCAGCAGGTCAAGTTCCTCAATTCGCTCCCCCTGGTTCGGGTGCTGGAGTGGGCCTTCATCTTCATTCCGCTCGCCTTCCACGGGCTCTACGGCATCTTCATCGCCTTCCGGGGCCGCGCCAACGTCAATGTCTACCCGTGGGCCGGCAACTGGGGATACATTACTCAGCGCATCACCGGACTCATAGCCTTCGTGTACATCATCCAGCACGTCTGGCGGCAGCGTTTCTCCGGCGTCAGCCTTCCGGAGAACCCCGGCGCCTCCTTCCACAAGGTCCAGGTCGAACTCTCCAACCACTGGATGCTCGCCTTCTACATCATCGCCATGATTGCCACCAGCTTCCATTTCGCCTATGGCATTTGGCTTTTCGCGGCGAAATGGGGCATCACTCCCGGCGACCGCGCCCGCAAGCGCTTCGGTTACGTCTGCACCGTCTTCGGAACCGGCCTGTGCATCATGGGACTCGCCAGCATCTACGCCTTCGTCGGTCCGCAGTACCAGAACGCGCCCGACGACGTGATGCCCTCAGCGCCGCCCGGTGTCGCCATAACCGGCCCGGTCAGTCCGCCACCGTACAGCACGAATCCGCAGCAGCCGGGACATGTACAGTGATCGATTCCGGCGTTGCCTTGCTATTCAGCGGTTTGTTTGGAGTAGCAGTCTTTTTCGCCGGAATCGTGATAGGAAACTCGGTTCTATTCAGAATGCAGAAGGCGCTGAATGAACAGGAAGAACCGGATAAGAAAGTCTCACCTTGGAAGGTGATGGGAAAGGGCGGCGGTAAGTACAACACGGTCGAGAGGTACAAAGCGCGGTTTGGCGATAATTCCCTGATCCTTCAAGATCGTTTCGCGGCTCGCTTGATCTTCGGTGGCGCAATCGTAGGATTCGGAAGTCTTTTGATTTTGAAAGCTCGAAATTAACAAGCGTGAGAAGGCAAAAATGGCAGCATCACCCCGCATCATCGTCGTCGGAGGAGGCCTAGCCGGCCTGTCCGCAGTCATCAAGATTGCCGAAGCCGGTGGCACCGTCGACCTCTTCTCCATCGTGCCGGTCAAGCGCTCTCACTCGGTCTGCGCCCAGGGCGGCATCAACTCCGCCAAGAACCTCAAGGGCGAGGGCGACAGCACCTGGGCGCACTTCGACGACACCGTCTACGGCGGCGACTTTCTCGCCAACCAGACCCCGGTCAAGCAGATGTGCGAGCGCGGCCCCGCCATCATCGACCTGCTCGACCGCATGGGCGTCCCCTTCAACCGAACTCCCGAGGGCCTTCTGGACTTCCGCCGCTTTGGCGGCACGCTCTTCCACCGGACGGCCTTCGCCGGCGCCACCACCGGCCAGCAGCTTCTCTACGCGCTCGATGAGCAGGTCCGCCGCTACGAGTCCGAGGGCAAAGTCACCAAGTACGAGGGCTGGGAGTTCCTCTCCGCTGTGCTCGACTCCAAGGGTGCCTGCCGCGGCATCTGCGCGCTCGATCTCCGCTCCATGGAGACTCGGACGTTCCCCGCCGACGCCATCATCGTCTGCACTGGCGGCAACGGAGCCATCTTCGGCAAGTCCACCAACTCCGTCGTCTGCACAGGGTCCGCCCAGTCGGCGCTGTATCAGCAGGGCGCGTTCTATGCGAACGGCGAGTTCATTCAGGTCCACCCCACCTGCATTCCCGGCGACGACAAGCTCCGCCTCATGTCCGAATCGGCCCGCGGCGAAGGCGGCCGCGTCTGGGTGCCGAAGGACAAGAACGACAAGCGGGATCCGCGCTCCATCCCCGAGGGCGAGCGTTGGTACTTCCTTGAGGAGTGGTATCCGAAGTACGGCAACCTCGTCCCGCGCGACGTCGCCACCCGCGCCATCTTCAAGGTCGTCTACGAACACCACATGGGCCTCGACGGCCAGCCCATGGTCTATCTCGACCTCACGCACATCGATCGCGCCACGCTGGACCGCAAACTTGAAGGCATCCTCGAAATCTACGAGAAGTTCGTCGGCGTCGACCCGCGCGATCATCCCATGAAGATCTTCCCCGGCATGCACTACACTATGGGCGGCCTCTGGGTGGACTTCAATCAGCAGACCAACATCCCCGGCGTCTTCGCCGCGGGCGAGGCCGACTACTCCATCCACGGCGCCAACCGCCTCGGCGCTAACTCGCTCTTGTCGTGCATCTACGGCGGCTTCGTCGCCGGGCCGAACGCGATCGCCTATGCGAAGTCTCTCGCCGCACCGGAAGGCGATGGTGGCCATGCAGCCGAGCTCCAGCGCCAGAAGGAGATGAACTCCGGCCTGCTCTCGAATCCCGGCACCGAGAATCCGTTCAAGATCTGGCGCGAGCTCGGCGAGACCATGACCAAGCACGCGACCATCATCCGCTACAACGCCGGACTGGAAGAGGCGGACGCCAAGATCGTCGAACTCCTCGACCGCTTCGAGA
>DASWCA010000618.1:0-4653 GCA_036390355.1 Acidobacteriaceae bacterium | reverse complement strand
CATCTACCAGAGCGGCAGCATTTCCACAGCGCCTCTCGCCGCCATCGCTCCGAGCATCAATCGTGCGCAACCCGGCCTGCGCAATCCATACAGCGAAGTCGCATCGCTTGGGCTGGAGCAAGCGCTGCCATTGCAGACTACGCTCTCCGCCGAATATCAGTTCGTGCACGGTCTTCGTCTCGGCCGCACCAGCAACATCAACCTCGCGCCGCCTGTCACGGTGACTGCAGCCAACGCAGCGTCGCTCGGCATCTCCAACCCGACGGCGCAGCAGCTTGGCCGACTCGCTTTCCCCACTACGCGCCTGAACCCGGCCTACGACGCCATCAACCAGTTCGCGAGTTCCGCCGGCTCCACCTACAACGGCGCCACCATCACGGTGAACCGCCAGTTCCAGGACGACCTGCAGATCATGGCGGGCTACGCGTTTTCGAAGACCTTCGACGACGCCTCGTCCGATACGGAGCAGCCGCAGAACCCCTACGCTCTCGGCGCCGAACGCGCGCTGTCGTTACAGGACCAGCGCCACCGCTTCACACTCAGCGGTCTATGGCTCATCGGCCCGGACCTCGGCGATCCCGCCGACGCCGCGAAGAATGCCAACCCCGGTCCGCTGATGAAGGCGCTCACCGGCTTCGAGTTCGCGCCCATCGTCAGCATCGCCAGCGGCTTCCGTGCGAATCCCATCACCGGACTCGACAGCAGCCGCGAGCACATCTACCCGTTTGCCGCGCGCCCCGCAGGACTCGCGCGCAACTCACTGGCGACGCCCGCGAACGTCAACATCGACCTGCGTGTGCTGCGAATGGTCGCGCTGGGCAGCGGCCACCTCGACATCGTCGCCGAGTCCTTCAACATCCTCAATCACCGCAACGTCTCGCTGCTGAACACAGCCTACGGATCGGACGTGCAGCCCGCCGCCAACTTCGCCAGCCCCATCGCCACTGCCAGCGCACGCCGGATCCAGTTCTCCCTGGATTACGAGTTCTGAACAGCGCGCTACACCCTCGGTTAGAATGGGCCATCCTTGAACGATAGGAGATCTGGTTGGGCAATATAGCGTTATTCGAAGAGCGGCAGGTGCGGCGCCTTTTTCACAACGACGAGTGGTGGTTCGTCCTGGTCGATATCGTTTCCGCGCTCACCGACTCGACAAACCCTTCTGACTATCTGAAGAAACTGCGCCGCCGCGACTCTTCATTGGCCGATGCTTTTAAAGGGGGGGGACAATTTGTCCCCCCCCTTTCGTTGCCCTTTGAAACCGCGGGGGGTATGCAGCGGCTGCCATGCTGGCACATCCAGGGAATTTTGCGGCTCATCCAGTCCATACCGTCGTCGCGGGCCGAACCATTTAAACGTTGGCTGGCCAAAGTCGGCCACGAGCGACTGCAGGAGATATCCGACCCAGCCATGGCGCTAGACCGCGCACGAGAGAACTGGCGCAAGCTCGGACGAAGTGAAAAGTGGATCACCCAGCGCATGACCGGTCAGGAGACCCGTAATAAGTTGACCGATTATTGGTCCGCTAACGATGTCAAGCATCCGCAGCAGTTCGCCGTTCTCACCAACCTTATCCATGAAGAGTGGTCCGGAGTTTCCGTCAAGGCGCACAAGGATTTGAAGAACCTCAAAACGCAAAACTTACGTGACCACATGACCGAAGCGGAACTGATCTTTACCGCGCTCGCCGAGCTTTCTACGAGACAGGTGGCCGAGACGACCTCCGCAAAGGGACTGCCCGCGAATAAAAGGGCCGCGCACACCGGCGGTGGCATCGCCAAACGAGCCCGGTTAGAACTCGAAAAGACCACCGGCCGGAACGTAGTCTCCAAAGAGAATTACCTGCCACCGCCGAGGACGAAGAAAGCCCTTAACCCGTAAAGGTTGCATCACTTCATCGACTGCGCCGCCGGCAGGCTGGAGACGGGCGTCCTCTGATCCGCGGGCGGCGTATACCCCGACAGCGCCGGCGTGCATTCCGACAGCACCGTCATCACCAGGACAAACACCGCGCCCCACGTCCACGCCCACACCTTCGCCGCAGCCGAATCCACCCGCTTCCTATCCCGAACCCAGCCCATCGGTCACTCCTTTAAACGCCGCCGTCATTCCCGGCGCTGCTCCAAGGAGATTCTTTTGGCCATAAAGAGTGGGTAGAAGAGTCGTAAAGAATCCATAAGTTCAGCATCGCAACCCACTCGACGATGCTGAACCTGAGAACTGGCAACCGGCAACTTCCCTCAGCTCGTAATCACATGCAGCGAGAAGATCGCGCACACTATTGTCAGCGCGTCCTCACCCACCGCAACCTGCCAGTCCGGGCAGGCGAACTTCTCCACCAGGTCGCGCCGGATCATGAACCCGGCAAACGCGCCCAGCAGCGCCGCGACTCCGCCCAGCAGCACACCTTCGAGTCCTGGCCCGGACATCGCCGTCGCGGAGATCGACCCCGCCAGTCCGCCCAGAATGATCCGCGCAATCAGCGCTCCCGGATCGGTCCGGTTCGGCGTCCGCGGAAGCTTGTCCACCACCAGCTCGCCCAGCGCCAGCACCGTGAACAGGATCGCCACCCACAGCCGCGCCGTCCACTCCGCCCACGTGCCGTCGACCGGCAGGTATCCCAGGTACGCGTACCAGCACAGCACAGCCATCGGCGTCATGGAGCGCAGCCCGGTGGTCAGGCCGAGCAAGGGGACCGCAAGCATCCACGACAAAATCGCTATCGCCACGACGTTCTCCGTTGTCCGTTCTTCGTTGTCCGCTCTTCGCTATGGACGCAGAAAGACCGCGCATTGCTGCATTCACGCCGACGGAAAGTGTCTCATGGAAAGCCGTCCCCGTGCGCGAAACCTCAGAATCTTGACGAGAACGGTCAACGGAGAACGGTCCGTTATGCGCGCAGCCAGGCATACAGCGGGAAGCGTTCGGCCATCTCCAGCACCTCGCCGCGGATCTTGCCGAGTTTGGCCGCGTCCCCCCGGTGTTCGAGCGCCGCAACGATCCACTTCGCGATCGTCCGCATCTCTGGCTCCTTCATCCCGCGCGTGGTCAGCGCCGGCGTGCCGATGCGGATTCCGCTGGGCTTCATCGGCGGATTGGTGTCGTACGGAATCGCGTTCTTGTTCACCGTGATGCCCGCCTCGCCCAGCGCGTGCTCGGCCTCGCTGCCCAGAATACCCTTCTGGAAGACGTCGATCAGGATCAGATGCGTGTCGGTTCCGCCGGAGATGATGCGATAGCCCTCCGCCGCCAGCGCCTCCGCCAGCACCTTCGCGTTGGACACAATCTGCGCGGCATAGGCGGCGAACTCCGGCTCAAGCGCCTCCTTGAAAGCCACCGCCTTGGCCGCGACGATATGCACCAGCGGCCCACCCTGCTGCCCCGGGAAAACGCTGCGGTCGACACCCGCCGCGAACTCCTGCTTGCAGAGGATCAACCCGGCGCGCGGCCCGCGCAGCGTCTTGTGCGTCGTCGTCATCACGATATGCGCGTGCGGCACCGGCGAAGGATGAACGCCGCCCGCAACCAGTCCGGCGAAGTGTGCCATGTCGACGACGAAGTACGCGCCCACCTTGTCCGCGATGGCACGCATCCGCGCAAAGTCGAACTGCCGCGGATACGCGCTTCCGCCGCCGATAATCATCTTCGGCTTCTCGCGCAGGGCGGTGGCTTCCAATTCGTCGTAGTCGACGGTCTCGGTATCGCGCCGCACCTGATAGCCGACAACCTTATAAAGCTTGCCGGAGAAGTTGAGCTTGTGGCCATGCGTCAGATGCCCGCCATGCGCCAGATCGAGCCCGAGAATCGTGTCGCCAGGCGTCAGCAGCGTCATATACGCGGCGGCGTTGGCCTGCGAGCCCGAGTGCGGCTGCACGTTCGCGTGGTCGGCTCCGAAGAGCTGCTTGGCACGGTCGCGCGCCAGGTTCTCCACCACGTCGGCGAACTCGCATCCACCGTAGTAGCGCTTGCCGGGATAGCCCTCGGCATACTTGTTGGTGAAGACGGTTCCAGCCGCCTCCAGCACCGCGCGGCTGACGAAGTTCTCCGAGGCAATCATCTCCAGCCCCTCGTGCTGGCGGACGATCTCGTTGCGAATCTGGGCGGCAATGTCGGGGTCTGCGGAGGCAAGCGAGGCAGTCAAATCAATCGGCATGTCTTTATCTTATGACATGTCACGCGTGCGCTTGGCCTGAGGTTTCTTGACGAATGTTGTCATATATGACAACATAGCCAGAGATAAAGAGCAGAGCTGGCGACGAATGACTCGAAAGACGCGACCCGTTTCGTGGATCAAAGCAGCATTGAAGGAATTTCAGGCATTTCCAGAAGGCGCAAGGTCGATCTGTCTCGCGGCCCTGACCATCGCGGCAGAAGGTGGCAAGGTCGACATTGCAAAGCCCATGCATGGCCTGGGTTCGGGCGTGTTTGAAATTGCACTGCCGTTCCAAGGCGATGCATTCCGCGTGATTTACGCGGTACAGTTCGCCGAGGATATCTGGGTCGTCCACGCGTTCCAGAAGAAATCAACCCAGGGCATTAAGACACCGCAGCGCGAAATCGAGTTGATACGGAACCGACTAAGAAAGTTGAAGGAGATACTGCCATGAAAAGCGAAAAGCTGGAAGTGGTGCGAGGCACCGGCAATGTCTTCCG
>DASWCA010000617.1:0-2823 GCA_036390355.1 Acidobacteriaceae bacterium | reverse complement strand
GAGCCGTCCATCGTTGGCAGATCGGACCAGCTTCCATCCGGCTTCTGTGCTGCGAGCAACTCCTTTATGGCCTGCTGCGTGGCCGCCTTGTTCGTACCTGCCCAAGCCAGCCCGGCCAGCCGCCAACTGCGGTCGTCGTTGTTGGACGACTTCGCGTTCGACAGCCATGCCGCGGCCATCTCGATCGCCTTGCGATACGTCACCGCGTCCGTCTTCGGCGCATATAACTGCAGCGCCCGCATCGACATCGCGGTCATTCCCACGTGATCCAGGCAAAGCGGCGGCCGCGTGTCGGCAGTCGGGTAGAACCACTCGCCGTCCGGCTGCTGCCGTTCCAGAATCATCATCGCCGCCGCATCTGTGTTGATGTCCGGCTTGTGTCCCTCGGCTTTGAGCCCCATCAGGATGTATGCCAGAATGCCCTCGCTGAAGTTGTCGCCAACCGGGATCAGGAAGCCCTGAATCATTCGGTCGCGAGTTTTCACTAAACTCTCCACATTCGCCTTCACCTGCGCTTCGGCGGTCTGTTCGTCGATTTGGAACCCGCGCTTCCGCGCCATTCCCACGGTCATGGCAGTCAGGCTGTTGTTGTGGCATGAGACGCATCCAGCTTTATCCGCGAAGTTCGCATCCGCGCGCTGCAACAGCGGAATGCTGTCCTGGATCGCGCTTCGGATCTCATTCTTCAGTCGTGGAGTCAGCACTGCAGGCGTGACTGTGCCGGCCTTCGCGCCAGACTGCACAAGCAGCCGGTAGATCGGCGTATCGCCATTCCGCTTCGCAATGTCCAGAACCGTCAGGCCCTCATCGCCCGCATTCGTATGCTTGTTCTTGGCGTTCACGTCCGCACCGTGGTCAATCAGCAGCTTGACTACGTCCAGAGGCAGTGCGTCCGAAACCGCAGCGTACATCAGCGCTGTACGACCCAATGGGTCGTAGGCCTTCGGATCGGCACCGTGGTCCAGCAGCATCTGTACCGTCTTCACGTCGCCATAGACGGCCACGTCCTGCAGCGATCCTGTAAACACATTCTTGTCCGTGATCTTCGCTGCAATCATCTCGACGCACTTGGGGCACCCGGTTATCGCGCCCGTCGTCAGGCCCATCTCACCGGCAGCTTTTGCGTCAGCGCCGTGCTGCAGCAAAAGCTCGACGATGGCCGCATCTCCGGCCGTCACCGCTTCGATCAGCGGCGAAGACTCGGTCTCCGGCTTGGCATTCGGATTTGGGTTAGCGCCATGCTCCAGTAGGAGCTTGACTATTGCTATGCCGCCCGGCTTTCGCGCTGCCATCATCAGCGGCGTCCGCAGATCGTCGGACTTCGCGTTCACGTCCGCGCCGCTGCTTAGCAGAATCCTTGTTTTCTCCAGGTCTCTTGCCGCCCAGATCAGTGCCGTCGCGTTCGCGTCGTTGGCGCGGTTCGGGTCGGCGCCCATCTTCAGCAGCCGCGCGACCGTCGCCGCGGGCGCGTACAGCACCGCATACATAAACGGCGTGGTCCCTCCCGGTCCGCGCGAATTCAGAAGAGCCGACTGAGCTTGCGCAGCCTTCATAAATGCGGCGAGGTCGTTGTTGCGCAGCGACTCCACCATCGCCACGGCTTTGGCATCCGGAGCGGGCCTGTCGACCTCGTTCGCCAACGCGTCCGGCCACTCCGCTCCCTGGTCGATCCACGCCTTGATAATCGCAACCTGGTCAGCCTTGAGGAAGCCTCCGGGCGGCATCGGCGCGCCGTACTCGCCAATAATGCGGTGATAGATGAAGCTGTTCGCGCTGCTGCCGGGCACGACCCTCCGCGAGAAGGTCTTCATCACGGAACTCCGGCGGTCGATCCGCATGCCCGCGCGCTGTTTGTCCGGGCCGTGGCACTCCACGCAGTTTGCGCGAAGGATCGGCAATACGTCTTGGGCGAAGTCGACCTTCGCGGGAACTGTAGTCTGGGCCGACGCTGCGCCCGCAATTATTAATGAACAAAGGGGCCCCAGTACGAATCCATATCTTGCCATGGAAAGTCTCCCGGTTAGGATTGCTCAAAGTTGTCCCAGACCCCGCAATAGTATCCGCAATTTGCATCCGCGTCATCCTGTATTAAGTTCCGGTAGTGGGTCAGTTTGGTAAAGACAACTACGGAGATTCTGACTCTGCGAGTCAGAATGACGACGCTGAGGGTCAGACTGACCCACTACCTAAACTTCCGTCTATTCGGCCTGATCCGAGAGCCGCTTTCGATAGACCAGCGCATTCAACCCGCGCCCGTAGAACGCTTCCGACCTTCCCGTCCGGTCATACCCGATTGACTCGTAAAACTGCATTGCTCCCGCATTTCCGGTGAACACGTGCAGCGCCATCGCCTCTGCGCCGGCCGCCTTCGCCTTCGCCTCTACCTCTGCCATTAGCCTTCGCGCCAGCCCGCGGCGGCGCCACGTTTGAGCGACATCCAGAGTCACCACGTATCCCGTCTGCTCGTCTACCTCGGCAATGCAAAATCCCACCAGCGCCCCATCCGCCTCGGCCAGCGTGGTTACCGCACGGCGCGCCTCGGCAAAATACCGCATCGCTCGCCGGCTGAACTGGAAGACCGGATCGAAGCACACCACGTCCAATGCATACATCGCCTCCACATCTCCCGGCCGATACTCCCGCAGCGTCACTTCATCCACCCCCATAACTCGCGCCTCACTTGGCAACTTGAACCCCATCTCGAACCTCGAACCGTGAACCTCGAACCTCAAAGTTGTACCATTCTCTATGCGCCCTATTTTTGCCTTCCTTCTGCTTGCAGCCTCCGCGTGCGCCTGCGCGCAGATTTCCGCACAAACTACG
>DASWCA010000616.1:0-3291 GCA_036390355.1 Acidobacteriaceae bacterium | reverse complement strand
CGCCAGCCTCGATCCATCCAAAGGCATCTCCGCAACTCTGATCCCGGAATTCTTCGCGTTTCCCATCCGGAGCAACGCCCAGACTCACACTATTGAGGGCTATCTCCCGACCGGCTCCTACACCCTACGGATCGTCACCTTCGCGCCCACGCCAATAGCGGCCATGGCTCACATCCAGGTCGCCGGCGCCCCACTGCATGCGGCTGCTATCAACCCCACCGGCACCGCCGATATTCCCATCATCGTTCGCCGCGAACTTACCGGACGCACCAACGTGCAACCTGGATTTCAAGGCCCGTCGGTGTCCGTCAACCTCCAACCCGCCGACCTTTCGAAGGGCTTCATGAACAACTTCACCGGCAACGGTCCCTCCAAACCCGGCGATGGAGACGACGCTCTGAAGCTGCAAAACGTCGTCGAGGGACTCTATCGTGTCGCCGTCTTCCCTCGACTGGGATACGCCGCATCCGTCACCTACGGCACCACCGATCTGCTGCGCGAACCACTCTCCATCGGCGCGTCAGGACCTTCCGGACCTATCGAGGTCACCCTGCGCGACGATTACGCAACCCTCTCCGGCCGTCTTCTGCCCAGCACCGCCCCGCAGACGCAAAGCCCGGACGACTCCGACATCGTGTTCGTGCAGTGCATCCCGCTCGACAGGCCCGAGAGCCAGTCCCTGGGCAACGCGGCGATCTGGCAAGGCCAGTTCACCATGCCCAACCTCCCGCCCGGGCGTTATCTCGTCCTCGCCTCCCACGAGCAGCTCCAGAACGGCATCGAGTACCGCAACCCGGACGTCGTCCGCGATCTGCTCTCCAAGGGCACGGTCGTAACGCTCTCCGCCAACCAGAAGACCGACATTCAGGTCCCGCTGATGCCCGAAGAAGGGAACTGATCGATGCGCTCCGTGCGTCGTCCCCTGCTGTTATTGCCGGTCTTCGGAATCGCCATCGCCACCTTATCCGGCAATAGCCAAACCGGCGACCAGGCACCCGGTCCCTACCGCATCGCCGGCACCGTCGTGTCCATGGCGGACGGTCATCCCCTCCAGCGCGCCTCCGTCGCGATCATCGATACCGCAGACCGAAAGCCTGTCCAGTCCATGACATCCGACGAGTACGGCCACTTCGCCTTCACTGGAGTGCCAGCCGGAATGTTCACCCTACAGGGCACGACCAGCGGCTATCTCACCACCAGCTACGACGAGCACGAGGGCTTCAACACCGGGATCACCACAGGCGCCGGAGTCGACACCGAATCGCTCGTCCTCAAGCTCCAGCCCCAGGGGGCGATGGCCGGGACCATCCTCGACGAAGCCGCCGAGCCCGTCCAGTCCGCGACGGTTCACCTCTTCCGTCAAAGCAAAAACTCAGGCGACGACAGCCGCACCAGCCCTGTTGGCACTGAAAACACCGATGACCTCGGCCGCTTCGAATTCCCACACCTGGGCCCTGGCACGTATCTTCTCGCCGTCAGCGCCCGCCCCTGGTACGCGGTCTATCCCGACCCGGTGCAGCAGGAACGGCCCTCGCCTTCGGGTTTCGCCGACTTCCACGACCCCTCGCTCGAAGTCGCTTACCCAACGACCTACTATCCCGGCACGGCCGATCCCGCGGAGGCGTCGCCGATCCTCGTTCGCGGCGGCGACTCGGTCGACCTCCACCTGCAACTCCAGCCCGTACCCTCGGTCAGCGTCACGCTTCCGCATGTTGTTCCAAAGGAGGGCCAACCCGACGCCATCCCGCAACTTCGCACCTCGATCTTCGGCCAGCCACAATCCCCCGCGGGACAGCAACTCCGCCAGAACCCGACGCAGGTCGTCTTCTACGGACTCGCCCCCGGCGACTATCGCCTCGTCGACGGCCGCACTCCCTTCGACCTATCCGAGACGGGAACGAAGCTCCACCTCAGCGACCGCAGCACGAACGCGACCCTCCTCGCCGTATCCGGACTCGCCCACGTCCACGTGCTGTTGCAGTCCGCTCATGGCGCAAAGCTCGCGCCCCGTATCACCGTCTCCCTCGTCCACCGGCACGGCGACACCTCCGTCCGCGGAGCCACGGACGACAAGAACGAAGTCACCCTCGACGCCGAACCCGGCGACTACTTCTTCGAGGTCTCCGCCGCCCAGCGCTATTTCGTGCCTCAGATCGCCGCAGGAGATCAAGTTCTTCCCGCGAACAACATTCACCTCGACGCCAGCGCCAACGCGTCCGTCACCCTCACCATCGTCCCCGGCATCCACACCCTCAAAGGATTCGTCCGCAAGGACGGCAAGCCCGCCCCCGGAACCTTCCTCCTCCTCGTCCCCACTGCGGAGGTCCACGAAATCCGCACCTTTTTCCTTCAGCAAAGCGACCTCGATGGCTCGTTCAGCATCACCGGCCTCGGCCCCGGCGACTGCAGCCTGTTCGCCATCGAAGGCGGCTGGGACATCAACTGGCATCAGGACGCGGTGCTCTCCCGCTACGTGCCCGCCGCCATTCCCGTCCAGATCCCCGACACCACCGACCGAATCCAGACCCTCCCCGAACCGATCGCCGTCCAACCGAAATGAGAGTCCCGGTTAGCGGCTTAAGCCCGCTGCTACTCCGAAAGATGGGAAGCAAAGAAAGAAACAACTACTGAGATTCTGACTCTTCGAGTCAGAATGACGCCATGGAGGTCTGCGGTGTTCTTCCGCAGCCTGTTAAGTCCCCAGCAACCTGCAACTGACAACCTGCAACTTCCTCTACCGCGCTCCACCCTGAACCGCCTCGATCCTCCCCACCAGATCCGCCAGCCGCGCCTCGTCCACATCACTCACCGCAAGCACATCGAGATCGCCTGTCCGAAATCCGGTGACATGAAATCCCGACCGCTCCGCCTCGCGTCCGCCGTCCGCCGTCCCTGCCCTCTGTCGCAGAAACACCGACACCCGATGCTTCCCAATGCTGTACAGAAGTTGTGCCGCAGGCTGATTGCGCACGTACGTAAGGTTCGCCCCATCCAGTGTCGTATCGCCCGGCAGATTCTGCGGAAGGTTGAAGCTGAACGGCAGCTTGCCCTGGAACCACGGCTTCACCGTGTGCCGGTCCGACGACACCACCTCCGGCGGCGCGTTCGCCGCAATCGTCGCAATGTGCTGATCGCAGACCTCCGTCACCAACCCCGTAAACTGCGCCGCCGCGACCGAGTCCCGCCCAAACGTCCGCTGCATGAAATAAATGCTCGCGAACACCAACACCAAAGCCGCCACACTCGCCCAGGCATACGACGCGAATCCCAAACCAGGTCGCGGCGCTGCCT
>DASWCA010000615.1:0-9403 GCA_036390355.1 Acidobacteriaceae bacterium | reverse complement strand
GCAACAAGCCCGCTGGAAGCGCTGCTCGAACGCAGTCAACGGGGCGCTCGGCGAAGCGCTCGGCAAAGTCTATGTCAGCCAGTACTTCGCCGGCGACAGCAAGGCCCAGATGCTCCAGATGGTTCACGACATCGAAGCCGCGATGGGTCGGGACATCGACGAGATCGACTGGATGTCGCCCCCTACCAAGGCTCGCGCGAAAGAGAAGCTGGCTGGAGTCGCCAACAAGATCGGCTATCCCGACAAGTGGCGCGACTACTCCAAGCTCACCATCCAGCCCGACGATCCGCTCGGCAACCAGCTCCGCGCGATCGCCTTCGAAAACGATCGCCAGCTCAACAAAATCGGCAAGCCCGTCGACCATCTCGAGTGGGGCATGACTCCGCCCACCGTCAACGCCTACTACGATCCCAGCATGAACGACATCAACTTTCCCGCGGGAATCCTGCAGCCGCCCTTCTACGATCGCACTCAGGACATCGCCGTGAACTATGGCCACATCGGCGGCGTCATCGGCCACGAACTCACCCACGGCTTCGACGATGAAGGCCGGAAGTTCGACGCCAAGGGGAACCTCAGCGACTGGTGGACCGCCGACGACATCAAGAAGTTCGAGGCCCGCACCGATTGCGAAGTCGCTGAATACAGCGCCTTCACAGCGGTCGAAGAAAAGAATCCCGCAGATAACGTCAAGGTAAACGGCAAGCTCACGCTCGGCGAAAACACCGCCGATAACGGAGGCCTCACACTTGCCTTCATGGCCTACATGCAGCGCGCCAAAGAGGACAACATCGACATCGCCGCCAAGAAGGACGGCTTCACCGGACCGCAGCGCTTCTATATCGCATTCGCCCAGAACTACTGCGAAAACTCGCGCCCCGAAGCCATCCGCTCGCAGGTCCTCACCGACCCGCACTCGCCCGACCACTTCCGAGTAGACGGTGTCATCGTCAACCAGCCTGCCTTCGCCGCCGCCTTCGGCTGCAAGAAAGGCACTCCCATGGTCCCCGTCAATAGTTGCCGGGTCTGGTAGGAGGAGTGTCTGCACATGGATGTACGATCCGGCGAACGGCAGCTCTGGCTCAGGCTACTGTTAGCGCTTGGAATCATGTGGGGATTCGTCCCTCTGATAACTGTGATGTTTGTATTTCGGGGAGCCAAAGACTCAACCTTCGATGCCTTTGCTACAGTCTTCAACTCACTTACAATCCTGCCCGCATGCATCTTGGCGTTTTGGCATCGCAGGACGGCATGTGTTTGGCTAACTATCAATGGCGCATTTCTCGTGGGCGCATTTGCTCCCAGAGTTAGAGAATTAGACAAGGGCGCTGTCGTTACCCTAATGGGATCAGTGCTAATCGCCATTTGCCTCGATTTCACGGAACTAAAGCATTGGCCCAGTCCCCTTGATCGCTAAGTATCCATGCCATGATTTCGGGCGCTAATTCGTAACTACGCAAATACGACGGACATCGCTCCCTGCTCCTTGCGAGTGGGCTTCACGACAACTTCAACGTCCTGACCAAGCGCCGTCAGAAACTCCATTAGCCGCCCAACCGAGAAGTTGCCGGCGCGATTGCGGGCGAGCGCGGAAACATGCGGCTGTTGTATGCCGAGAATCTTTGCGGCTTCGGCTTGTGTAAAACCCCGGTCCTTAATAATGCGTGCAATCTGCAGAGTCAGTCTTGCCTTCATCAACTCCTGGTCCGGATTCGGAAGCCCAAGATCCGCAAAAACATTTCCGCTCCCTCGCACAACGTCAGTCCCTATCTTCTTTTTTGTAACCATCAGCCCTTCCTCCTTTCGTAGTCTTGCTCCGCAGCCGCGAGCCGCTGACGAATCAGCTCAATCTCCGCTTTCGGCGTGGCAATTCCAGATTTCGACTTCTTTTGAAATACATGGAGTACATATACAACCTCGTGAAAACGTACCGTATAAATCGCGCGCCAGGTGTTCCCATCAAAAAGAGCGACGATCTCCATCACTGCTGCACCGCCAAAACGCTTCAACGGCTTTGCGGATGGATCCGTCTCGCCCTGTTGCGCCGCATATAGCGCGTGACCAATCTCCCTGCGAACCGGCTCCGGAAAAGACTTCGTCTCTTTCAGAGACGAACCTATCCAGAACACCGGCTTCGGTCTTCCTTCACTATTCGATTATATATCTATACATATACATGTCTAGTCGGCCATCTAAGACCGTCTGCGCTTCGCAGGGCTTTCGGCGAAAATAGAAGCAGATGTCCATTCCCCATAAGCACAAAACCCTCGGCTTCGCAGCCTGCGCCATCGCCAGCACCCTCTGGGGCTGCGGCTTCTTCTTCGGAAAAATCGCGCTCGCCGAGATGGGCGTCGGCGCAATGGTGCTCTACCGCTTCCTCTTCGCCACGCTGGTCCTCATTCCGCTCCTCTTCACTCACAAGCCCGGCCTCAACCGCCGCGAGTGGGGCACACTCCTCTTCTGCGCCTTCCTTGGAATCCCGCTCCAGTTCCTCCTTCAGTTCACTGGGCTGTCGCTCACCACGGTCTCGCATGCTTCGCTGATGGTCGGCACCATGCCCGTCATCCTCGCCGTCGGCGCCACCCTCTTCGCGCATGAGCGCATGGACTCGATCGGCTGGCTCGCCCTCGCCATCTCCACAATCGGCGCCGCCCTCATCGCACTCGGCGCGAGAGAGACTGCCCACGCCGCCTCTGGCCCGGCCGGCCCCACGATCGCCGGCGATCTCTTCGTCGTCCTCTCGCTGGTCATCGCCCTTGGCTGGGTGCTGCTCAACAAGCACCTGATGAACCGCCACAGCGCCATCGTCATCAGCGCCTGCGGAACCGCCTGCGGAACCGCGATGCTGCTCGTCTGCGTCCCGCCGCTGTACGGCCTGCCGCCCATCCACCACGTGTCGATGAAGGCCTGGCTCGCTCTCGCCGCCAGCGGAGTGCTCTGCACCGCGACCACTACCCTCCTCTGGAACTGGGGCATGACTCAGGTTCCCGCCTCGCAGGCCGGCGTCCTGCTCAACATGGAGCCGCTGATCGGCTCAATCCTCGGCGTCTTCGTGCTGCACGAAAGCCTCGGCCCCACCGCCCGCCTCGGTGGCGCCCTCATCCTCGCTGCCGCGCTGGTCATCACCACCAGCTCCCGCACCCGCATCCGCGAGCAACTCCCCTCCACCTAAGCTTTGGGTGCCCCATGATCAACGCAAGCGCAGCGCGCGCTTATCGTGGGGTGTCTCTCTCTCTACTGGGTGCGACCTCCGATGCTATCCTCCACGTATGCGCTCATCCGCAGCCCTCCTCTCCCTGCTGGTCACGACTTGCGTGTCTCTGCCCATAACGTATGCCCAGGCACCTGATCCCACCGAAGCCCGCATGGCTCAGGCGATCGACGGCCAGACCCCCGCCTTCATCGGCCTGCTCGGGCAGCTCGTCAACATCAACAGCGGCACCATGAACATCCCCGGCGTCATCGCCGTCAAAGACGTCCTCGAACCCAAATTCCATTCTCTTGGCTTCCAAACGACGTGGCATGCAATGGAGCAGCTCGACCACCGCGCCGGCGATCTGGTGGCCACTCACCCGTGCCCCGCCGGTCCAGGCCACTGCGGGAAGCGTATCCTCGCCATCGGTCACATGGACACCGTCTTCGAGCCGGCTAGCCCGTTCCAGAAGTACTCCATCGTCCCCAATACCGACGGCAAAGTCGCCACTGGTCCCGGCGTCAATGACATGAAGGGCGGCCTCGTCGTCCTGCTCAGCGCGCTCGACGCACTGAAATCCTCCGGCGCCCTCGACCGCACCGAGATCACCATCGTCCTTAGCGGAGATGAAGAGAACCACGGCCAGCCCACAGCGATCTCGCGCAAGGACATGATCGATGCCGCCCAGCGCTCTGACATTGCTCTCGAATTCGAGACCGGCGGCCGCATCAACGGAAAAGACGCGGCCAGCATCTCCCGCCGCTCCGCCACTACCTGGCAGATCAGCGCCACCGGCAAAACCGGGCACTCGTCCGGCATCTTCAACGACTCCATGGGCGACGGCGCCATCTACGAGCTCGCCCGCATCCTCGATGCCTTCCGCACTCAACTCCCCGAGCCGAACCTCACCTATAACGTCGGCCTCATCACGGGAGGCACCTCTGCGGTCCTGCATCCCGAAAGCGCTTCCGCATCCGCGACGGGCAAGCCCAACGTCATCCCGCCCATCGCCCTCGCCACGGGCGACCTCCGCTGTCTCTCCGACGACCAGATCGCCCGCACCAAGGCCAAAATGGAAAAGATCGTCGCCACCCACCTGCCACAAACTAACGCTACGATCACCTTCGACGACGGCTACCCCGCAATGGCGCCCACACCCGCCAGCCATGCCCTGGTCGTCCAACTCAATCAAGTCAACGCCACCCTCGGCTTCCCGCCCATGGATGAGATGGACCCCAGCCTCCGCGGCGCGGGCGATATCGCCTTCGTCGCCCCCTACATCCCCGGCCTCGTCGGCACCGGAGCCATGGGCAGCGGATCCCACGCCGAAGGCGAGACCGTCCTCCTCGACTCCATCCCCCGCGAAGCCAAGCGCGCCGCCCTCCTCATTAACCGCCTCTCCCACCAGTAGCCCGCGCTATACTCTTCTAAACCCACCATGCCCGAGAACGACCCAGCCCCGCTCTCATCCGAAATCTCGGACACTCCAGACACTCCAGACACTTCAGACGTTCCGGAGACTCCGCAGGAGCCTGCTCCCATGCTCGACATCCACCCCGCACACCACGCCGCCAATAGCTGGAAAGAGTTCTTCGTCCATATCGCCACCATCGTCCTCGGCCTGCTCATCGCGGTCGGCCTTGAGCAGACGGTCGAATATTTCCACCACCTCCATCTGGCCAGCGAAGCTCGCGAACAGCTCACTACCGAACGCCACCTGGATGAGCGTTCCAACGAGGTGAACATCTTCACCACTCTGCACCATCAAAACGACCTCAAGCACGATCTCTCCATCTTGCATGCGCTCAAAACCCACGCGCCGCTCCCCAACGGCCCCTTCATCTGGCGACGGTTCCGTTTCGTCTACGCTGAAGACACTTGGCTCAAGCTCCATCAATCAGGCACGATCACCTATCTCGATAACCACACTCTCTCGACCCTGGCCTACCGCTACTTCAACCAGCAGGGATTCGCGGCGCGGGCAACTGAAAGTATGGAGAGCCTCGATCATTCGGCATCCGTGCTGCGGACTGAGAAGGATGCCTCTCAGGCGTCGCTCGATGAGAGCGTCGTCGATGGTAACTTCCTGAACAGTCTTGTAGACGGCCATTTCAGCATGGATGAGAGTGCAATCCAGCGCGGCTACGCCTCGCGGGTCGAACACGCCGACCTCACAAAACTTGCCCCGGCCGAAATCGACGAGCTCGAACGGGCCATCAAGGTGGCCCTCGCCGACGACGATGCTGAACTCGGCTACTGCTATAACGTCAAGCGTAACCTGCGGAACAACCCTGGATTGTGACAACTCAAACCCTACCCACACCCCGCCGCACCGCCGCACCCCAAACCGAAATCAGCGCAACCCCCGCAATCATCAACCCCGCGCATAGCCCAATCCACAACCCTACCGCTCCCCATTTCCTACCGAACCCCAGCCACAGCCCCAGCGGCAGTCCCACCACCCAGTACCCCACCAACTGCACATAAAGCCCCGCGTGCGTATTTCCCATTCCCCGCAGCGCGCCCGTCGCCGTCACCTGCACGCCATCGAAAAATTGAAAAGCCGCCCCCACCAGCAGCAGTGGAACGGCCGCCGCAATCACCACCGGGTCCCGCGTAAATCCTCCCGCAATCTTCCCTGCCATCCCCACCAGCACTGCCGACATCGACAGCATGAATACCGCGCCAAACCCAATCGCCGTCCATCCCGCCGCTCTCGCCTCCACCGCCGACCCGCGTCCCACCGCCTGCCCCACCCGCACCGTCGCAGCCGCTGAAATCGCAAACGGCACCATGAACGTGAAGCTTACGCAGTTCAGCGCAATCTCATGCCCCGCCAGCGGCACCGGGCCCATCGTCCCGATCATCGCCGTCACCGCCGCAAAGATCGAAATCTCCACAAAGATCTGCCCGCCCACCGGACCACCCAGCCCCACCAGTTTCCGCAGCCGAGTCCAGTCCAGCGGCCCAAACCCGCGCTCCAGCACACGCCGCAACCCATACTCGTGCCGCCCATCCAGCCACCACACCGCCACTCCCACAAATGCCGCCAGATACAGCCGCGCAATCGCCGTCGACCACGCCGACCCCACCACTCCGTACGCCGGAATCCCAATCGAAAACCCCATCACGTTCCACCGGTGCCCAAACAGCAGCAGCCAGTCCAGCCCCGCATTCACCAGATTCGCACTCACCACCGCCGCCGCAATCGGCCGCACATGGTTGAACGCCTGCAGATACCGCCGGAACGTCATGTACAGAAACAGTGGCAGCGTCCCCCAGTTCACCGCCCAAAGAAACCCGACTGCCTGTCGCATCACCTCGCGATCGATCGGCAGCCGAGCCATCCACAACGGCCCCACCCACACCACGCCCATCAGCACCGCGCTCAACCCTGCGGCAAGCACAACCCCGCTCAGCAGCCACTTGTTCGCATCGTCCCACTCGCCCGCGCCATGTGCCTGCGAGATATACGTATCCAGCCCCAGCAGCACCCCGCCGATCCCGAACGCCAGGGTGTTATACAACACCTCGCCCAGCCCCGCTGCCGAAATCGTCACCGCCGGCCGCGGCAGATGCCCCACCATCACCGTATCGACCACGCCCATCACCATCCATCCCACCTCCGCCAGCACCAGCGGCAAGGCAAGACGAAGCATCGGCACAATCTCACGTCGTATCGACATAGCGGGCTCTCAGAAACAGCATCGCCCGCATCGCAGGCAGCATCCCAACCATGCTACCCGACCGCGAAGCACAAAAAACTTAGCACCTGATCCGTCCTTCTATCCGTGTCATCCGTGTTAGTCTTTGTCTTCAATTAGCAGGCTTCTTCAACAACTCAATCGCCTCGCGATAACTCATCGGAACAATCACCGAGTAGTGGCTCATCTCCTGGTCCACTTGCCGCCGGAATGACTTCACCATCATGACCTTCCCACTCACATTCAGCTTCAGGCTGGTCACGACCCACTCGTCGCCACCTGCGTCTGTCTGTTCCACCAGCACCGTACCGCCCTTGTTCACCCTTCCCAGAATTCCGAATCCGAAATCGACATTCGCGATAAAGTGCGCGTCCAGCCGTTCCAGGCGCTCCTGCGTCTTGTCGATCCACACTGTTCCTGCGACACCCCGGAACAGACTCGACTCCCGGTCCGGCGGATTAAACTGCGGGTTCGGACTCAGACTCACCCGGTAACACTGCCCCGTAGTGCACGACTCGACTCCCTCCAGCCGGTACACAAACGCATCCGGAACAAGGCTCGCCAGATGCTCCATGCGCGCCTTATTCTTCCGTTCGTTCCTGCTGCGTTGCTGCTGCTGATCCGGGTTGTTCAGCAGAGTATCCAGCCGCGCCGCCTCGGCCCGGTCCGCGTCCGCGCTCAGTGGCGCCCCATTCACCGCCACCAGCCGGTCGACATCGCCGTCCTTCGTCTCGATCACTTCCTTCGTCGTATCGTCGTGCCCGTTCATCTGCCGGATAACATACCGAACCGGCCGGTGGTTCCTGCTCTCCTCCAGGCGGTGTTGAATCGCGCGGCGCACCAGCGCGTTCACGTCCACCGCTGGCGACTCACTCTGCGCCATCAACATCGGCGAAGCCGCCACCAGAAACACCAGGATGCGAACTGCAATCAACATCAAGGATGGGATGCGTGATATCAAGCAAAGGATCGAAAGAATCCCTAATCCTGAACGAACGCTCTACTCCTCCACAAACGATCGCAGCCTTCCCAGCGCTTCATCCCACTTCGCCGACACAAACTCCAGATACTGCTTCATCTCCTCCACCGGCTCTGGCTTGAACTCAAACAGCCGTTCCCGTCCAGCCTGCACACAGCGCACGATCCCCACGCGCTCCAGCACGTGAAGGTGCTTCGTCACCGCCTGCCGCGTCAGCTTCGACCCTTCCGTCAATTGCGAGATTGACCGCGACTCCCCGCCGCACAACTTCGCCACCAGCGCCAGCCGAGTCTCATCGCCAAGCGCAGCGAACACGCGCGCCCCACCCCTAGCCCTGCGCGACATGAGTCTCGATGTTCTTCATCTGCTGCGTCCATCCGCCATCGTTCCGCAGGAACGCCTCTTCCCGCCGATTCGCCGGCACCTTATCAAACCCGGACTCTGTCAGCATCAGCAGCGTCCCGCCCTCAATCGCCTCCAGCCGGAACTCCACCAGCGTCGGCGTCTCCGTCGAATAGTCCACCTTCGCGTCAGTCGCATACGGATGCCACGTGAACGAGAACAGCCGTTCCGGCTCGATCTTCTCGATCACCGCCTCCCACACCAGATGTTCGTATCCAGGCCACGTGATATTGCCCTTCGCAACCTCGCCCGCAACGAACGGCCCCTCCAGCTTCACCCGAAACCACTCGCCAAACTCTCGATAGTCCGTCAACGCCCGCCAAACCCGTGCCACCGGCGCCCTCAACTCAATCCTCTTCTCAATCAGGTCCTTCGCCATAAGCAACCTCCAGGTTGCATAATAATCATATCGACCTCAGACATGCAACCCCTCGGTTGCACATCTCCGCAGACTTTCCGCTCCCATGCGCCCCAGGAATTCATCCGCATTTCGGCAATCTCCTTTACACTCTCCTGCAAAGGTTCCCCATGATCTCCGAAGACTCGGACCAGTGTCTCGCCATCATCCATCAGGGCATCCGCCAGATGCAGCGCGGCAACCTCGCCTTCGCCGAGAAGGCCTTTGCCAGCGCCCTCGTCGCCGCCCGCACACTGCCGCAAGAGGATGCCGTCTGCTGTTTCCCGTTGGCGACGGGGTGTCTAAGCCTGCTGCGCACCAAGCAGGGCAAGACCGGCGATGCCAAAAAGCTGCGCGCCGCTGTCATGATCACGCTGGACAAGGCCGTCACTCCCAACGGAGACGTCATCTTCCCCCAACTCATGGCGTCTGTCCTCAACGACCTGCAGGAATACCAGCGCGCCATCCCCTACTATGAGCAGGCCGCCCAATCCCTCGCCGACAGCGACGACCGCCTCCACGTAGCCCGAAACCTCTTAGGCGCGGGCAAGTGCTATTGCCGGGCCGGGCTGCTGGACCACGGCGCCGTCCCTCTCCGCGCCGCGGTCAAGATATACCGCGAATATCCCGGCGCTCCCTACCTGAACGACGCCTTGCTCAATCTCGGAATCGCCCTCGCCAAAAATTCCCCCGCCGAAGCTGAGGCGGTGTATCAGGACGCCGCCGCC
>DASWCA010000614.1:0-11141 GCA_036390355.1 Acidobacteriaceae bacterium | reverse complement strand
ATCCGGATATGTCAGGATCGGATCCAAAGCAGAAAAGCCGGCAGTAATAAAGAGTCTGATTCCGTATCAGGCGGGTTCGCAATTCGATCCGCACAGACAAAAGAACCGAGAGAAGTCGTTGAACTTTTAGGAGACCAAATGCTGAACAACAAGTGGATAAACAAACTCATCTTGGCAGCGCTTTGTATCGTGGTGCTTGGCGTGACGCCAGGCGCGATGAAGGCGCAATCGACAACCCAGGGCGGCATCGCCGGGACGGTGTTCGACTCGACCGACGCGGTGGTGGGAAACGCCACTGTGCTGATCCGCAATGATGGAACGAACGCCGAGATGACGCTGACGACGGATAGCAGCGGATTTTACAAAGCTCCGCAGGTTGCGCCGGGAACGTATACCGTGACCATCACCGCGGCGGGCTTTAGCGAGACCCGTTCGTTGCAGGTGATCGTCGAAGTGAACCAAGTAACGGAAATGAATGCGCACCTGAAGACTGGGTCGTCTACCACGGTTGTCGAAGTGACGGCGGACGTGCCGGTGCTGAATTTCGAATCTGCGACGTATGGCGGCCACCTGGGAGATAAGGAGATCGAGAACATTCCGATCAATAACCGCCGTTGGTCCGCGCTTGCGTTGACGACCCCCGGGGTGACCAACTCTTCAGACGGCTTCGGCTTGCTGAGCTTCCGCGCGATCAGCCCGCTGCTCAACGTAATTGAAGTCGACGGCGCAGACGATAACCAGGCGTTCTTCGCCGAGGAGCGTGGACGAACGCGCGCGGGATATTCGACGTCGCAGGGCGCGGTGCGCGAGTTCACGGTGAACACGGGCGTGTATGGCGCGGACTTTGGCCGGGCAGTGGGCGGCGTGGTGAACACGGTCACGAAGAGCGGTGGGAACCAGTTGCACGGTGAGGCGTATTTTTATAATCGCAACTCGAGCCGTTCGGCGAAGGTGCCTGGTGCGGCGAACACGGTGTTCAACTCGACGACGAACCAATATGTGACGTCTCCATACCGTCCTAAGGACAATCGCAACCAGTACGGATTTGCGGTGGGCGGTCCTCTTGTCAAGGACAAGCTTTTCTGGTTCTACGCGTTTGACGCATATCGCCGGAATTTTCCGGGAACCGCCAAGGCCAACAACCCAGGCGCCTTCTTCATCAATGCAAATCCAACGCTGAATGGAACGGAGACCTGCGTCAACACGGCGACGTCGACCACCTTTGCGGGAGCACCGACGACGACGACTCCGGGGCAGACGGCCGCTACACAGGTTCTGGCCGATAATGCTGCATGCACGCTGGCTGCCCGTCTGGCAACAAGCTACGCCGGGGGAGCATCCGCATTCAATACTCAGCTGCAAGCGTTCCTTCCGAATCTCGGCTCGGTTCCGCGCTTTGGCAACCAGCTTATCAACACACCGAAGCTGGACTGGCAGATAACTTCGAAGCATCACGTTAGCTTCCTGTACCACCGCCTTCGCTGGGACTCGCCCGGTGGCGTACAAACACAGGGCACGAACAACTACGCGATCGACACCTTCGGCACGGATTTTGTGAAGCTGGACTACGGCGTTGCGAAGTTGGATTCGCTGATCACCAGCCGCATCACCAACGAACTGCGCTTCCAGTACGGCCGTGAGCTGAACGACGAGGGCCTGCAGACGCCGAGCGCATACACCAAGGCCAACCTGATCAACTCCACCGGCTTTGCGCCGGAGATCTCGCTGAACTCCACCAACGGGTTTATGTTCGGTGAGCCATACTACGGCTTTCGTCCTTCGTACCCGGATGAACGTAAGTTGCAGGTTGGCGACACCGTGTCGTTCAGCTTTGGCAACCACAACGTTCGTGTGGGCGAGGACATCGTACGCAACAGCGACTACCAGAATTACAACTTTGAGCAGAACGGATTTTATACGTACTCGCAGGGAACGACGCAGAACAGTCAGACGAACTACTTTGCCGACTTGATTACTCACGCCAAGACGTGCTCGACAACGGGTACGGGCGTGAACATCACTAGCGGAATCCCCTGCTACAACTCGCTCGCCCAGGGTTTTGGCCAGTCTAAATTTCAATTCAACACCATCGACTACGGGTTCTTTGCGCAGGACGATTGGAAGATCCGGCCGACCCTGACCCTGAACCTGGGTGTGCGGTACGACTACGTGAGCCTGCCGCAGCCGTTCGCCTCGGTCGCTAACGCGGCACTTCCGCAGACTACGAACCGCCCGAGCGACAAGAACAACATCGCTCCGCGGCTGGGCTTTGCATATGATCCGTTCCGCCTGGGCAAGACAGTCGTTCGTGGCGGCTTCGGTCTGTACTACGGCCGCATCCCGAACAATTACGTTCTGGGAGGCTTGAGTCAGACGGGTTCAACCGCTGCCACCACGCTGGCGACGTATACGCCGACGACGGTGGGCGCACCGCTGCTACCGGGCGTCGGCACGACTCCTGTGTTCGGTACGGCTTCTGCACAATTCTTTGCTCCCAACTTCCAGAACCCATACGGAGAGCAATATGACCTGGCTATTCAGCAGGAGATCGGGTTCAAAAACGTGGTGTCCGTCAGCTATATCGGGGCCATGGGGCGCGCGCTGCCGAACTACATCAACGTGAACCTGGATCGGACGAAGACCTACCAGGCGACGTATACAGTGGCTGCGGGAACGAATGGAAGCTGCGGTCCTCTGGCTTGCGGATCGCAATACACGGTGAACACCTACGCAGGCACACAATGCACGAATGCGGGTTGCAGCACGACCCAGAACATTCTGCTGAACACGCAGTACAGCGCGATCACAGAGTCATTCTCCAACATCAACTCGTCCTATAACGGCCTGACGGTGGATGTGACGAACCGCTCCAATAAGTGGGTGCAGTTCGACGCGAATTACACGTGGTCGCATGCATTGGATTTCAGCCAGAATGCGGTGACGACGCCGGGCACAAACAACTGGATCGATCCGTTCGGCAACCAGCGGTTGAACTATGGCAACTCTAGCCAGAACGTTAAGAACCGCGTTGTGGGATGGGCAAACATCAATGCTCCGGGCTTATCGGGCCACGGGCCGCTGACCTACCTGACGAATGGCTGGTCGATCAAGCCATACGTTCAGATCCAGAACGGCCTGCCCTACTCGTTGCTGAGCAGCGGTACAGCGGTGCAGCAATGCACTGCGGTTGGATGTTTGAAGGCGGCGAATTCCGGTATCGCGGGTACGGGTGCATCAGCATACCTGCCGTTCTTCGGACGCAACACGCTGCAGTACCCACGGACGATTGAGGTCGACCTGCGCGCGCAGAAGGCGTTCAAGGTCAACGATCGCTACAACGTGGAGTTGTTTGGCGAGGCGTTCAACCTGGCGAATCACCAGAACGTGACGGGTGTAAACACGACTGGATATGCGATCACCGGTACGGGCACTGGAACGCTGACCTATCAGGCCAACTTCGGCGTAACGTCGACGGCAAACACGAACTACGCCTACGGACCGCGCGTGATCCAGATCGGCGCTCGTGCCAACTTCTAATTAGTTCTCAACCTGAAGGGCGGTGGCTTCGGCTGCCGCCCTTTTTCTTTTTGCTGCATGTAATTGCGGCGAAGGGTAGTTTTATCTTCCCTATTTGGGAAAAGTCGGTTAGTCTGCGGCTGCTGTTGAGCACGCCCGATTCCGGTCGCCAACCGGTCGGTGCGCGGCTGGCCCTGCTCCCCGGATCGCTCCGGGTGATGCAGGAAACGCGTTGTATCTCTCTCCCGCTGGCTGTATCGGAGGGCGCGTGAAGGTGGGGTTGAGCGGCCTTGGCTGTTTGCCCCGGGACCTCTTCGTGCTGCCCTTGTTTATCTGAAATGAGGGTCGATTGAGGATCGGGCTCTGTCGCGACTGGAGAAGGCGGATCGGGGCTGTGCGCGTGTGGCCGATCTGTCTCTGTTGCACGATGAGTCCGGCGGTGTGGGCGCAGACTGGGACGGACGGAGCCATCGGCGGACAGGTTACGAGTGCCTCAGGCGCGCCAGTGGTAGGTGCGCTGGTGGTGGTCCGGGAGTTGGAGACGGGTCTCACGTTGCGTGCGCATTCGGGGGCGAAGGGCGAGTTTCTGGTGGTCCGGCTGCCCGTGGGTGAGTACGTGGTGACGGTAGAGGATGCGGGCGCTGTGCTGACACTGCCCGAGCCGGTCGAGGTCGGGCTTGGCGAAGTGACCGAAGTGCAGGCGCGGATGCAGCAGCCTGTCGCTGGACAACCGAGTCCACCTGAAGGACCAGGCGGCAGTGCGACGACAGTGAGTGAATCGGACCTGACCGCGTTGCCGATCGACGGCGGCGAGTGGAGATCGCTTGCCAGTTCTGCCCCGGGAGCGAATGGTGCCGCGGCAGGAGAGGACGATGCCGGCGACGTGAGCTTTCGTGGCGTTGCGGCGGATCAGAACAGCACTCGGACCGATGGCGCCAGCGGGGATGAAAGCTTTGCCGGATCGCGCGCCGGCGCGGGTGTGGAGGAGGACGCGGATGCGAGTGGGGACGAGGTTTCCGATCCTGCCTCGGGTGTCGGAAGCGGATCGCGATCGGTGTCGGGTGGGGGTCGGCGAGCGGGGTCGTCCTATGTGTTCTCGCAGGCAGCAGTCCGCGAATTCCGCGTGCATGGCCAGGGAGATGCGGCGGCTTACGGCTCTGCGCTGTATGGTCACGGCGTCGGCGGAGTGATCACGGCGGTGTCGCGCTCGGGCGGAACAGCATTGCACGGGATGGCGTTCTATACGGTACGCGACAGCGCGTTGTCGGCGGCGAATCGGTTCTCGGTGGCATCGACGTACGCGAATGGGGTAGTGACCAGCGCGGTGGTGAAGCCTCAGGATGTGCGGCAGCAGTTTGGCGGCAGGCTGGGTGGGCCAGTGCCGTGGATGCTGTCGGCGAAGGGTCATCGGGGATCCACACGCACGAGTTCGGACGAGCGACAGCGACTGTCCTACTTCTACGCATTCGACGAGCAGCGGCGGAATTTTCCTGCGATCTCTGCGCCGGGCTATGCAGGATTCTATGCGTTGACGGCGACACAGAGCGCGCTCCTGGCGAACCGCGGAGTGACACCGGCGAAGACGAGCGCCGCGCTCACTTACTTGAATAGCCTGACCGGGACGGTTGCGCGCAGGGCCGACCAGACTGTGAACTTCGGTCGTCTCGACCGGCAGCGTGTGGGCGGTAGCAGGGTTGTGGCAGAGTACAACCGTGCGCGCTGGAGTTCGCCGGCTGGTGCTCGGTCGGGCGCGGTAGTGGACCGCGGCGTCGCAAGCCTGGGCTCGAGCTACGGCAGGATGGATGCGATCGTCATGCGCTGGATGCAGTACCTCACGACGGGTCTGAACAACGAAGTACGGGCGCAGTATAGTCATGAGCTGCAGTACGAAGCGGCGCAGACGCCGCTGGCTCAGGAGCCGAACGCCGGGCCAGGCGGGATGCCGCCCGAGGTCTCGATCGGGCCGCAGGGACTGGTGTTCGGAACGCCGGCTGCACTGGGACAGAGAGCGTATCCCGACGAGCGGCGGCTGGAGGTCGCCGACGCAATCGGGTGGGCGCACGGGCGTCACTTCGTGCAGCTTGGCGGCGACTTCAGCGCGCTGCGCGATTTCACCGATTCGCTGGCGAACGTCGAGGGGACGTTCACCTACGACAGCGGGGCGACGGGCGGCAAGGCAGGCGGCCTCGTCGACTGGATCACCGACTATACCTTCAACGTGAATGCGTATCCGAACGGCGGCTGCCCGTCGATCGTGTCGGCGCTGCACTACTTTTGCTTCCGGTCGTATTCGCAGAGCTTCGGGCAGCAGAGCCTGAGCTTCGATACGCAGGAATGGGCCGGCTTTGTGCAGGACGACTGGCGAGTCGGGCCGCGGCTGACCGTGCATGCGGGACTACGGTACGAGTATGAGTTCCTGCCGCTTCCACAGCAGCCGAACGCCGCGTTGGACGCGGTGTTTGGTGCGGTGGGCGCGACCGGCGTGTTTCCTGAGGATCGAAACAACTTCGGACCGCGGCTGGGAATTGCGTGGTCTCCTTTCGGCGCCGGTCGCGGCGTGCTCAGCGTGGGCTATGGCGCGTACTTCGGCAAACTGCCGGGTGCTACGATACGCGCGGCGCTGTTGGATACCGCGAAGCCGGGTTCAGTGACGCGCGTGCGGATCTTGCCGAAGACGGAGACTGTCTGTCCGCAGAACCCGGGTGTCGGATTTGGGTATGCATGTTCGTATCTTGCGGCCCCGCCTGGCGCGGTGGCGGCGACTACGTCGGCGATGGTTTTCGATCGCAGGTTCCGTCTGCCGGCCGTCCAGCAGGGAACGGTTTCGCTGGAGCATGACATTGGTTGGGGCATCGCCGGGCGCGCGGAGTACGTGATCAACCTCGACCGGCAACTGCCGAATTCGGTGGACCTCAACATCGCTCCTTCGACGGGCGCGAAGCTATTCCAACTGCAGGGCGGTTCGGGCGCAAGCGGTGCCCAAGACGGAGAGACGTTCGCCGTTCCGGTTTACACCGCGCGAGTCAGTTCCAGCTTCGGGCCGGTGACGGATATCGAATCGAACGCGAATGCTACGTACAACGGGCTGACACTCGAGGCGCGGCGCGGGTTGGGCGCGCGTCCCGGCTACGGTCGCGCCGGGAAGGGGCTCGAATTCCGCGTGGCGTGGACGTGGTCGAAGGCGATCGACTATGGACAGAACGCGGGCGCGGTTCCGCGGACCAGCGGCCAGTTCGATCCGTTCACCGTGGGCTACGACAAGGGCGTGTCGGCGCTCAACTTTCCGCAGCGTGTGGTGGCGACTGCGGTGTGGTCGCCGCGTCTGCGCGGGGCGGAGTCGGGCATGTCGGCTACGGCGGAGCGGGCGATCTGGAACGTGGTCGACCGGTGGTCGCTCGCGGGGATATTTTCCGAGGCAAGCGGGCGCGGGTACAGCTACGACGTCTTCGGAGGAACGCGGTTGGCGGGCGGACGCGAGAGCATCAACGGATCGGGCGGTTCGGCGGTGCTTCCGACGGCTGGGCGGAACACCCTTCGGTTGCCGGCGGCTGCGAACCTGGATCTGCGGCTGAGCCGGACGTTCCAGTTGAGCGAAGGAATTCGGCTGCGCGGTGCTGTCGAGGCGTTCAACCTGATGAACCGGCTGAATATTTCGGGAGTGACTCAGCGCGCGTTCCTTGTCGGAACGCCGGTTGCGGGGATGACTCCACTGGTGTTTCAAAATGCGGCGGCGGTGGAGTCCGAAGGGCTGAACGTTCTGCCGTTTGGCGCGTATACGGAGGCGGGAACGAGCCACGCGCGCGAGCGGCAAGTGCAGTTCGGGTTGCGGCTGGAGTTCTGAGCCTTTATTGCGGGCCCATTACGTTTCTGCGGTCCGGGCGGTACGACGCATTACCATCGGCCATTGTGCAATCCCAATCGCCGAAGGTCGTACGCCAGCAGATGCCAGTCGCGTGGGGCGCCAGGAACAGCGAGCAGTTCTTGCCTGGGGGCGAGACGGAATTCCCCCGGGCATCTTGCGACGCATGTGCCGGATCGGAGCACTGATATCGATCGAAACTGCCGCGAATGGGGTAGACCAGCTTTGAGGGGTCGATCTCCGGGATGCTCATTTCGGACACTTGATAGGGCCGTCCCGCGCCGACCTCTACGGTGATGTTATCGAGCAAGTACAGATAGTTGCTTCCCGAAGAGCGTTCACCCGTTTCTGAGTTGCAGCGAAAATACTGCTTGATCTGGTCGGGCGAAGGCGCTCCCTTGGCGGGGTCTTTCTTCGACTTGCAGACAAACGGGTCACGAGTGGCGAATTTCTTCCCGGTGCCTTGTTGGGCAGGAAGTGCCACCGTAGCGCCTATCGCGAGAAACGCACAGATCAGCAGATGTCTTGTCATGACTGTCCTTAGGATTACGGCGAGATTGTGGGGAGCCAGCGTAAGCGACTATACACTCCGGAATCGTTCCGAGAGTTTAATATTGCGAAGGCAAGCTGAGCGCCGGTTTGGAAGGCGTTGGTGAAGCGGCCGAGGCCGTGGCTACCTCCGTTGACCAGGCGGCGAGCGGCTGTGAGATCGTTGGTGGCGAGGGCCGGCCGGATGCGGATTTGGTGCGGTGAAATATTTTTTTGTCGTGAGCGGAGGGGGTTTACATGTTTTGGAAGGTTCGGGGTTCGAGGGGAAGGGAGAACCCCACTTATAACGGTGAGACTGTCATGAATGGGGCACCCGGCGAGTCAGCAATGCAACTACGGAGATTCTGACTCTGCGAGTCAGAATGACGCCTGAAGAGGGTTATGACGCCTCAAGAGGGGTGGTGGTGTTTCAGCAGCGTCTGAAGCCCGCTACTACTCCGGAAGCCTTCTTGTGGGCTTAGTGCTGGGAGAGGGAGAGGGTGTTGCCGTCGGGGTCGGGGAACCAGGCTACTTTGGCGGCGTTGCCGGGGGCGGTCCAGACGCCGTTGGGGGATTGTTCGAGGAAGCTGTAGCGGTTGAACTGGACTCCTTTGGCGGCGAGGTCGGCGACGGCGGCTTCGATGTCGGTAACCTCCCAGCCGAGGAGGGTGAAGGGGAAGGGAGTGAAGTCGGGGGCGCGGACGACACGGATCATGGTGCCGTTGGAGTCGAAGACGAGGGCGAAGTTGTCGTCGGAGACGAAGCGGAGGCCGAGCGTGGTTTCGTAGAAGGCGCGGGCGCGGGCAGCATCGCGAGTGGGGATGAAGCCGATGGGTTTGGCGGTGGGATTCATGAGTTCTCCTTCTCTGAAAAACGGAGATGCGGCCACTTCTGGAGTTGCTGGAGCATGAGTCGGCTATGAGGTGACGGTGTTTCGCTAAGTTCGATGCGCCGGGATCTTTGAAGCGCGAACCTGGCGAAACGGATTTGGAGACTACTGCATGCAACTTAAAGCGATTGGATTGAGACGGGGCCATGCTGGATCATCCGACCTCGGCTGCGCGATGCCACGCCAGAACTTGTCTTCGAAGTTCTTGCCGTAGAAGGTTTCTTCTGCGGGGGTCATCACCTTCTGATAACCATTACTGAGGCATTGACAGTAGCCTTCGGGGTCGCGCGGGGCGTATCTGGACGTTTTCGGGTCCCGCATGAAGGTGTTGCAGCCGTCAGCGAAGGGACTCTGGCGCGCCTCTGCCGCGGTGTACCTGGCGTAAGCATTTTTCTGGTAGGCGGAGATGACGCGCTGACTGGGGACGTGGCAGTTGTCCGGCGCGTCTGAGAAGTAGAGACAGTCGGGGACTCCGTCTTTAAAGGAGACAGTGACACGTCCGCTCTGCGAGCCAACATAGCGGAAGCGGGCAATGATGCGGACGGGGTTACCCAGGGGGTCATGCGAGACGATGGGGTCGGATATGCTGCCGGGTTGGTAGCGATTCATCGTCCATCCGAGGGCGTTGTCAGAGACGAGGTCATCCAAGAGGCGAGTGAAGTCGGCATCTCTAACGCCTGGCAGGACAGCGACCGGGGCTGTGACGACGGCGCCCGCGTATTTCACGGGAGCCTGGCCGCTGGCGAAGCGGATGAGGTTGGACTGGAAGTTCTTGAGGCCGGGGCTGCCGCAGGCGTTGGTGTGGATGAGGGTTTGCATCTCGGTGCCGACGGCGGTGAGCTGGTCGACTATCTGCTGACTGATGGTGAAGGGATTGGCTGCGCGGCCGCCTTTACCGGTCGCAACGCCGAGCATGTTTTGGACCAGGTGTAACTGAGCCTTTGCGCTGACGTCCTTGACGGCGTCGTAGAGTTGCGGGTCGGCGAAGAGGCCGGTGCCGACGGTCTGGTATGAGGTGCAGCCTGCTGAGGTTTGGATGACGTTGCCGTAAACGTCGTGTACGCCGTCGGGACTGTAGGGTGTGTATGGGGTGCTGGCGCAGACCTGTTGCGTGATCTCGACCTTGTTGGGCGGCAGGAACTGCTTGCAGTCGCGGGCGAAGTCTTCCATGTAACCGGAGATGATCAGCATGAATTCGCTGCCGTCATGGTCGAGGTGGATGGATTGGAAGTCGCCGGAGTAGATGCGGAGGAGATCGTCCTCGTTGTTAAGGCCGGCGGCGGAGAAGTGCGCGGGCTTGGCATCCGCGGTGGCCGGTTTGGCGGATGCGGCGGATGGCTTGCCTACAGGTTTCCTGGTTTGAGCGGTAGCTTCGACCGCCAGGGATGCGATGAGACAGAGGACCAGCACGCGCATGGCGTACCTCCTTCTTGCTTGATGCAGCATGAGGCTTGGCCCGGAAACGTGTAAGGGAGTTTAATACCACAACCTGCGCGGTGCTTGCGTTGGAGGTGTCCGGCGGCGGTGGCCTTGTCGTCCCAACTCGAAGACGGATGAGCCTGTGGCGAAGACGCGCTCGGCGATATTCGCACGTAAAATGGAAGGGTATGGCGTTTACGGAACAGTTTGATGTGTTGGTGGTCGGGGCCGGGCACGCGGGGTGCGAAGCGGCGATGGCGGCGGCGCGCATGGGACTGCGGACGGCATTGTTTACCTTGAACCTGGATCTGATCGCGCAGATGAGCTGCAATCCGGCGATTGGCGGGATCGCGAAGGGCCACCTGGTGCGCGAGGTGGACGCGCTGGGCGGAATTATGGGCGAGGTCGCGGATGCTTGCGGGATTCAGTTCCGGCTGCTGAATACATCGCGGGGGCCGGCGGTGTGGAGTCCGCGGGCGCAGTGCGATAAGGCTCTGTACCGGGTGAAGATGCGGGAGGTGCTGGAGGGGCAGAAGGGGCTGTTTATCAAGCAGGCTGAGGTGGTGGATCTCGTCGTTGACGAGATCGAGGTTCGAGGTTCGGGGTTCGAGGTTCGAGGGGAAGCGGCACAGGATGATGTGCGTGGCCCGGAGCATTCGGGGCAGCACAGGCAGAATGCGGGGATTCTTCGCTCCGCTCAGAATGACAACTCCATAACACGGGGGCGGCGGGTGACAGGAGTGCGGCTGCGGGATGGGCGGGTGATCCATGCCGGCGCGACGGTGGTGACGACGGGGACATTTTTGAATGGGCTGATTCATTGCGGCGAGCAGCAGTATGCCGCGGGGCGGAGTGGCGAGCCGGCCAGCGTGTTGCTGGGTGAGGCGCTGAAGCGGCTTGGGTTGCGGGAGTGCCGGTTGAAGACGGGAA
>DASWCA010000613.1:0-5416 GCA_036390355.1 Acidobacteriaceae bacterium | reverse complement strand
AAACCCCGCTCGGAGTCCAGTCACCCCGGAGCGCGCCCATCTACGCCATCTGCTGTACGGAAACAAACCCCACACCTACCGAATTCTCTACTCAATCGACGAGGAAGAGAGGATCGTCAACGTGGCTCAGATTCGCCACGGAGCTCGCCGTCCACTCATCTCCGCAAAGCTGGGACGCCGCTCTTGAACTCAGGCTTACTTGGCTCTCAGCAACTTCACCAGCCGAATCCTGCACCGGTCATAAGCCGCTGGCCCGCGTCCCGCGACCGACAGCAATTTTTCCGCGGCATGAAAAGACCCCGGCCAAATCGACCGGGGTCTTCGAAGAAAAAGCGTCAAGACGGACCTTTACGACTCAGACCCCACTTCGCCGATGTCGTGGTTGGCTTGCTTGCCTGCCTTCTTACTTTCTGCCTTAGCATTTGCGTTCGGACTGAGCGTCTGAATAGCATCGCCGAGGCTAACTGCATTCGCCCCCGTCGTCTTGCTCTTCAAGGCATCGAAGCCACCCGGAATATCCAGGTTCTTCGCTACATGCATCGCCGCAACACACTCGCCCAGGTTCTTGAAGCCCGAGCACGCACTTTGCAGATTGCCGCCAGGCACGGAGATTCCGCTCTTGGACAGGGCATTGGTCAGCGAAGTATTCAACCGGGTGTTATCCAACACGGTAGTGGGCGAGCTTGAACCGGCATTCGAACGGCTCATTCCCGCCGGGCCAACATCGGTTGGCCGGCCGCTCATGGGGGAACCAACACCCGAGGGAGCGCCCGCAGAGCCAGGTCCCGCTCCAGTTGGCCGACCAGCGCCGGCTCCTCCTGCCCCGTGCTGAGCAAAGACAGAAACACTGAGAGCCAGTGTCCCCGCCAGGATCAGGGAAAAACGCGATAGACATTTCTTCATCTCATTTCCTCCTTGATACTTTTGCGACCGGGTTAACCAAACCCACTTCTTCGCAAGATACAACCTCTGGATAAGACCCAAAATTCCAACAAAAGTCGTCAAGTTTGATAGGGATATATCGTTGAGTTCCGGCCCGAAAGGTTCTCGCCAAATCAACCTCAGAACGAGCAAGCCTCTTATCTGTAAAGAGATAGGCACCACAACTGAGTTGGTTCGGCGATGGAGAAAAAGCCTTGGCTAATCCGGGGGGCTCCCGACGCCCGCGGAACCGCCCGGCGCGAGTCACCCACAGCTCAATCTTGAGCAGTGAGCCGCCGGAACTTTCAATGGTAAACAATTTCTTGACAGCCCAATTTCCCGCCTGCTACCGTTCTCCCAAATTTCACGCGGCTTCCTCTTGGACTACAGAATCAGCTACGACCGCAGAGGAGCTTTCCAAGCTCTTCCCGGAGATGTGTCTGCCTGCCGGGACGCTGCGTTCTGAGGACGAGTCCATGACCTGCCTTCCTGTAAGTCTTCGCCTTCGAAACGTCCGTCTCCCGCTCATCGCCGCGATGTGCGCCGCGCTCCTCGCCTCCACCCCAATGAGAGCCAGCAACTTCCGCGAAGGCGTCTCCCTCACATCGTCCCTCGCCTTCAATACCCTCACGACCACCACAAGCGCGCCGCAAACCGCCATCCTCACCAACACCACCAACGGCGCGCTGCCGATCAAGAGCATCTCCATCGCAGGAACCGGCTTCGTCATAACTCAAAACACGTGCCCTCACGTCCTGCACTCCGGCGCAAGCTGCGCCATCACCGTCACCTTCGCCTCCTCGAATCCCGGCACATTCGCCGGCGCCCTGACGTTCACGCATGACGACGCCGACGGCGGTTCCGTCTCCGTCGCCCTCAGCGGAACAGCCGTCGTTCCCGCACCCCTGGTTACGCTATCGCCGACATCCATCAACGTCCCATCGCTTACCGCGGGCTCTACCAGCGCTCCCCAGAGCGTGCTCCTGACGAACACCGGAACAGCCGACCTGAACCTCAGCGGGATTACTCTCACCGGAACCGGCATCAATCTCTTCCACGAGTCCAGCACCTGCGGCTCTGTCGTCGCAGTCGGAGCGTCCTGCAGCATCAGCGTCACCTTTTCGCCACTCGTTCCCGGCGGTTACAGCGCTCAGATCGTCCTCACCGACAACGCCGCCGACTCTCCGCAATCCGTGCCCATCACCGCAGCGGCAACTGCGTGCGCTCTTACCATCGACACCACCGTCGCTACGGACTGGAAGATCAACAACTGCGCCCTTGCGCTCGACTTCAATCCCAGCAAGGGCCGCATCTTCGCCATCCACCTCGCCGGCCACTCCGACAACCTCGTCGACACCACCAGTAGCAACATGGGCATTTACATGGACAACGCCGGCGTCGGCTCCGGGACGGTGACAACCGGCTCCGTGAACGCCGGATACTATCTGGACTGGTGGGTCACTACAGCCTCTAGCGCCACAACGCCTACACATACTCCATGCATTTCGTCGTCTTCCCCAACGACCCTGGCATCCACACCTACTTCGTCGCCAACCACTCCGCAACGGACATCGCCGGCAGCATCGGACAGGTCCAGTGGGTCTATCGCAGCAACCTGAACGACTTCATCAACACCTACTCGGTCAACGCCGACCTGAGCAATCCCGGTCCGGTCATCGTCCCGCTGCCTGCAAACAACCAGATGTTCTCCTCAGATCCAGGCCGCATCGTGCAGGACGCGACCACCGATCTCCACGGCTTTAGTCTCCCCGCCGGCTTCACTCGCAGCTTCTACACAAAGTACGACTACTCCAGCTACAACTACCTCCATCAGGCGCATGGCACGTTCGGCAACACATTCGGCGCATGGGCTTACTTCCCAAGCAACGAGTCGCTGGTAGGCGGCCCCACCAAGCAGAACCTCATCTACACCGGCAACCTGATCATCATGGAGGCCTACTCCAACCATCTCGACAACGCTTTATCTCTCGCGACCCCCGCCGGCACCGCAAGCAATCGCCTCTTCGGCCCCTTCTACATCCACTTCAACACGTTCGGTCCGGCGTACACCCCGACGGCAAACATCCTCAACACTCCGGACGACATGTATCAGGACACGCTGCAGGCCGGCGCTTCCTTCCGCACTCTCTACGACAGCGAACAGCAGCTCCTCCAGGCTGGCTACGTCCCCTCCACCGCCCGCGGTTCCGTATCGATTCTTGTCAACGGGGTGACCGGCGCGCCCAAGACCGCATGGGCAGTTCTTAGCGACCCCGCCAAGAACATTCAGTACAGCAGCAAGGGCTACCAGTATTGGGCCGACATCAGCAGCACCGGTTCAGCCACGTTCAACGGCGTCGCCCCCGGCACCTATCGTCTCTCCGTCTACGTCCTGGGACGATGGGGCGAACTCCGACAGGAGGGAATTGTCGTCAGCGCGAACCAGACCACAACCGTTCCCGCCGTCACCTTCGTACCTGAAAATTTTGGTGGCGAAACGGTCTTCACCATCGGAACACCCGATCGCTCCGCGCATGAGTTCCTCCATGGCCACGATGCTCAGGGTCACGACGATCGCGAGTTCTGGGGCGCATGGAACTACTGGGCAGACTTCGCCGCCAACAACGGAATCGTGCTCTACAACGCAACCTCCGGTCCGAACGGCGCCGCCACCAACGACCTCTCCAAGTGGAACTACAACCACTGGGGCTTCTTCGATCCAGGCCTCTTCGGCGGTGTCTATAACGCGGCCGACGACACCACCGACGGCTATATCTACGCTATCCCCACTTACGTTGCCACCCTCGCCGGACATACAGGCACAAACGGTGTCACCACCCGCCTGCCCGCCTGGCAAGTCCACTTCGCCACTCCTGCCGATGTCGCGAACTACTCGACCGCCGTCCTCTCTGTCGCGCTGGCCTGCGATGAGGGCAGCTATGTCCTGAACCTGAACGGCACCGCCCGCACCTGGAGCTTCAACAATGCATCAGACTGCGCCGTTCGCAGCGGCCTCTCCGGCTACACCCAGTGGATCGCCTTCCAGTTCCCAACGTCTTCGCTTAAAGCCGCCGGCCTCGACAACCTCCTGACCATCGGCGTCAGCCAGACTCAGGGTGATATGGACGACGCCATTCGCCTCGAACTCACCAACACCAGCGCCGCTCCCTCCGTCACAGGATGGAACGACTACGAATATGTTCCGACCTCCAGCACTTCGAACAACATCCGCGCCAATGACACGCTGCCCAACCCATAGTCGCTCATGGCAACGAAAAGAACGCCCACCCCAGGTCCGAGGTGGGCGTTCATTCTTGCTCTGCATTCAATTCAAATTCCAGACCACGCCGGCGACTTAGCGATGTCCGCCGCCTCCGCGGCCACCACCGCCACCACGGAATCCGCCGCCTCCGCCGCCCCGGTATCCACCGCCGCCGCCAACGAATCCGCGCGAATATCCGCCACGTTCACCACCGCCAACGTAGCCCCGGCCTTCGTAGCCGCGTCCAACATAGCCACGCCCGTAGCCTTCACGGCCGTAGCCATAACCGCCGCGGTAGCCGTAGCCGTAGCCGCGGCCATAGTATCCGCGATGGAACCACGGTCCCGCGCCGATGAAGAACCCGCCGTTGAACCACTCCGGCCCGTAATATCCATAAGGAGCACAGGCATAAGGATAGTAGTCATAATAGCCATACGAGCATGCCGGAGGACCGTAGACGTACCCGGGAGCCGCATAGCCGTAAGCGGGCCCCACACCAATTCCCACGGAAACCTGCGCATGGGAATACGCCGCCGGGATTAACAGAACCGCGAGCAAAGCGAAATACTTGAGATACCGCATTTCCTTACCTCCTGTGCAGGAACCCGAAGGTCCTGCGGGCCCGAATGCTCACGCATATGCCCTGAGTATAAGAACCCGCTCTTACTCGAAATGTTGCTCCCGTCGGGTAGTGCTAGGCGTGCCTTGTAAACCTATGTAAACGCACAGGGTAGTAACCCGGCGAACCCGGGGTCAGACGCGCTCCAGAGCTACCGCAAAAAAGCCGTCGCAACCATGCACTCCAGGCAGCGTTCGCAGAGCCCCATCCTTCACCGCCGACTGCAGCAAGCTGTCCGCGACATTTCTTCGAAGGACGCCTGACTCCACCAGGCCAACGACCAGCGGCTCGATCGAAACTCGCTGCAGTCCACTCTCCGCCGCGACAACCTCAACCACGCGCTCATTCTCCTCAGACTCCAACGAGCACGTCGAATACACCAGCCGACCACCCGGCGTAAGCCGCCGTGCCACTCCCCGGAGAATCGCACGCTGCCTCTCCGCTTGCCGCGCAAGATCCTCCACACGCAGCCGGTGACGTATCTCCGGATTCCGCGCCAGCGTCCCGGTCCCGCTGCAAGGCACGTCGCACAGAATCAGATCGAACTCCGCTTCCATCCCTTCTTTCGCCGCAACCGAAGCATCCACGACCTCGCAGCGCACATCTGCCGCATA
>DASWCA010000612.1:0-11280 GCA_036390355.1 Acidobacteriaceae bacterium | reverse complement strand
AAGCGACGCCTCCCGCTGTGAACGCCCAGCGCAATATGCCGCGCAGCAAAAGCAACCCGCTCGAGGACCTTCGCCAGGATTGGGTCGAGCGAGAGGCATCCCTCTACGTGGAAACGGAAGCGGCTCCTCCGAAATCCCGGCAGAAGCAGACAACAATACCCAAATATGCGCCGTTCCTCGACTCTTTCCGCAAGTCCCTCCGCGAGACACTTCCCGCCAGGTCAAACCGGCGCTACGTTCCGGATGAGGAACGAAGACGCGGCCCAAGGCTGATCGTCGTAGCGGCTGGTTTCCTGACATTGATGCTCATGGCCGGCGCCTGGTTCTACGGAAAAGCCGTGGAATCCATTCTCGACCCGGGCAAACTTGTAGCCATGATGCAGTCTGACTGGACGTCCCCAGACAAGCCTCCTGCGCACCCCGCCCAGAGCGCTCCCGACGCCGATTCCAATTCCACCGCCGCAGGCAAGTTCGCCTCCGATAAGTCCGCTGCGAGCGGCATCGACTACACCGAAAGTGACTGGTACAAGGCGGCAGTCCAGAGCATCAACGAGCAGATGGCTCTCAACGGTGGTCAGAATCCCGGCTACCTCTCAACTCTCGCGGAAGAGTATGGGATCGAGAGCAAGTTTGACCGCGTCGCCTCCTCCCACAGCAACGAGATCCTGGTCAACCAGACCCTCGCCCGGGTCCTCGACGGCCTGGCGCGAGCAAGTCAAGCCCAGCCAACGCCGCGCGAACAAACTCGTCCCCGGCCCGCGAACACTGTGTATCCGCCGCAGCCCGTCGCTTCTGTCAATAATCGGCCGCTCAATGCTGAGCCTTCGTCTCACAGCGCTGGAGATGACCTCGTTCGGGCGGGCCAGGCATCGCTCCAGAACAAGGATCTCGCGGGAGCAGCCCGGCTGGCCGGGCAAGCGAAAGCCCTCGATCCAACGAGCGTTCCGGCACTTGAATTGATGCAGGTGACCACCGCGGCCAGCGGCAATCCTCGCGACGCAGAAGCCGCCGCCCTTCAGGCCATCGCGCACGGCGGCAAGGCAGTGTTCGAGCTGCAGCATTTTCATGCCTCGCCGCTGGGCCTGCACCCCGCACGGATCGTCATCACCGCGACCACACTCGAATTCATCCCCGAAGGCCCGTGCGAGGCCGCACCCTTCACCCTGCCGCTGACCTCGATCGCGTCGGTCGAGATGGGTCAGAATGCCGCTGAACTCTCCGGCCTCTACCTGCTGAACATCGAATTCAAATTCGCCGGCTCCCGCCCAAGCGGCGCGAGAGCAACTCCGGCAGAACTCAGCTTCACCGGCTCATCCTCGCGCCTGCACAAACCGAATGCAGCACAGGCTTCGCGGCAGCTTTCTTCCGCACAGGAGACAGCACTGCTCACCGCAATCCGCAACGTGCTTCTCGCAGAAAAAGGACGGTCCTGATCAGGATCGGAGTTCCTTCGCGCACAGAGTTCCTTCGCGCACAGAGTTCCTTCGCGCACAGAGTTCCTTCGCACACGGAGTTCCTTCGCGCACACGGAGTTCCTTCGCGCACACGGAAAGCAAAGCGCTGAAAGCGCGCCATATACCAGCCTGGGCCGGAGGCCCAGGTACGCAGCCCATCGAAAATCCAAGGGCTGAAGCCCCGACACAATACCTTCGCGTACACGGAAAGCAAAGCGCTGAAAGCGCGCCACATACCAGCCTGGGCCGAAGGCCCAGGTACGCAGCCCATCGAAAATCCAAGGGCTGAAGGCCCGACACATACCTTCGCGCACACGGAAAGATCGCCGGAGCAAAACTTCACTCCGGCGCACTTCGGGCTAACGTCGATTTCGCGGCAATCGGACTAGGCGGCAACCGTCTCCAGTTCTCGCGCACTGTCCAAGAACGCCGGTTGCTTCCACTCGCCCAGCGACCGGCTCAACAATGCGGCCGCGCAGCCCTCCCCGCACAGGACAATCACGTCGTCCCGCATTGCCATGCTCGAGTCCCAAGGAGAGAATCTGAGATTGCCAGGTGTATAGGTTGCCAGAATCCAATGGTTACTGGTTTTCTTCTGGACCCCGCAAACACAAGTAAATAAAGGTGTCGCTGCCATTTTAAGCCTCCCGATCGGCAAGAGCCAGTCCTGTTGGTCAGTCCTGGAAAAATAAGACAGCAAGTCCTGCAATACAGAGCATGTAAGCAATCGGCCCGCCGTTTGATAAGCCCTTTGGATGCAGATCGAACACCAATTCGTTTGCCGAAGAATGGCAATTGAATTCCCCACCGTGGGAAATCTATTTCCCTCTCCTACTCGATGGAGCCGGGCAGATGATAGACGAGGCTTTGAGACGATTTGTACGCTAAAAATAGACGACGGGCTGTGAAATCACGGAGAACAAATCGCCTTGGATGAGTATGGTCTTGGCTCAGGAAAATCCGGTGGGCATCTTCAGGGCCGAAGGCCCGCAATATACCAGCCTGGGGCGCAGCCCCAGGTGCCTAACGGCCACAAATCCGAGGACTGAAGGTCCGGCATATCGCTGTTGGCGATCCTCCGTTTGTTCGTCTTCGGCACACACTCGCAATAACCGGCGGAATCTCACCCTTCCGTCGTCGCATTCAACCCGCCGGAACCCTGCCCGGCGCCGCTGACAACAGCCCAACCTCAGTTTTCCAGACTCGCCTCAAACAGCTCAGTCCGGCAAGTGGCGCAGTAACCGCGCCCAGTTCCGTCGCTGTGAACAGCGGCTGCCGGAATATCGATGAGCTTGCCGCAGTTCGGGCAATTCGCGTGAAGCTCATGAATGAGGTGTGGGAAAGAGGATGAAGATTGGGCTGCGGTTTCCGTGTGCAAAGCTGCACCTCCAGAAAATGCTCTTGCCCGGTTTTATACGCCCGGCAGATCGCGTGCGTCAATGTGGATTTCTTTCCGGATAGCGGCTCCTCAGGCTCTCCAGCGACCCCCAGGGCGGGAATCATTCGAACATCAAATCAATGTTCTTCATAAGGAGAAAAAGCCTGTTAGGTTGAGTTGCAAAGGGAGCGAATTCGTATTTTAGATAGAAGTCGCGGGCGCCTTCCTTAGCATCCACAACGACTGCCCAACATGACACGAATTTTGACGCCAGCCATGCTTTGTAGAGCGCATCCATCAGGAGCGGTTCTCCAATTCCTTTTCCGCGCAGGGACTGATCCCTTCCCATTCGCCCAATCAGCGTTGCGCCAATTGGGCGGTTAGGCAGTTTTTTTGACAGATTCGACGGCAGGTCGACACTGAGGATAGAGATGGGCGACAAAGTATAGAAGCCAGCTACAGATTTGCCATCGTGAGTCATCACAAAAACATTAGTTACGCGCCGGCTTATGTCCTGACGGACAGGATCGCCCTTGAAGTACCGATCGAGCGCCTCGACTCCACATGAGAAAGCCGCTCGGTCATGCTGCTCTCCGAGCGGCTCGAAATAGTATTCAACTCCCTTGTCCGAACTCATCCTTGTAAGAAACGCTCCCTATATCGCTTCGCTGCCTGAGTCAGTTGGGGGCCAAGCGCAGGTGGCTTCGTCAGGGCTGCTGCAAAGACCTCAGCATCCGGACGTTCAAGAGTCCAGGTTTCATAATCCCGAATCGCCTGTTTGGCGTTTTCAACCGCATTCTGAATAATGAAATCCGTGAGCGTAAGCCCCTTGATGTACGCTGCCTTTTCAATAAAAGACTTCTGCTCAGGACGAAGCCGCACGTCAATCCGTTCGCGAGCTGCTGTTTCCTTTCGCGTTGGTGCTGCAGCGGGAGCCATATTCCCCTCCATGAATCACCGTACGGACAGTATCCGTACATAGTGAGTATATCGCAAAAGCGACAGTGAATCTCCTCCCGGTGCAGGTGAATTAAAGACCATATCGCTTTTGGTCCGTTTTGATCCGTGTCATCCGTGGTCGGTCTATTGGTTCTAGAGTTCCGCCACCACCAAACACACTCGCCCAACCAGGTAGTCCGCCGGCGATTCCCCCCGCGCCAGCGGCAGCACCTGCACTGGAAAATCCAGCGCCAGCGGCCGCAGAATCAGGTTTCCCCCGTCGAGATCCACGTAGCGCAGCGCCAGGCCCGCGCCCGAACGCACCGCATACAGCGTCCTCTGCTGCGCGCGATACGGCGCCAGCGACCGGTAGTGCCGGTCCACCAACGCCACCGCCCCGGGTGCGATCACCGGCTCCATCGCCGCAGCCTGCTCCGCATCCGCCCGGACCGCCACAAACCGCTGCCAATCCGCAACGTTTTCCCCCATCCGCACGCTCCGCTCCGGCAGCCGCGACCGGACCTCCCGCAGCCGTGCCGCCGTAACCCACACCGAATCAATCACCTGCTCCGCCCGGACAACCCGGTCGTTCATCACCGCCGCAGGCGAGACCACAGGCACCGCCTCCAACTCGTCCTCTTCATCCGTGCCTGCCGAAGAAGCCGCGCTCAGGTCCAGCGGCATCAACTCATCCAGCGAAAGGTTCTGCGCCGCCAGCACCCGGTCCAGCCCCTCCAGAGACAGCGAGCGCTTTCGATTGAGGAAGTTAGAGATATGTGCCTGCTGAAATCCAGCCTCGCGGGCCAAACCCGTCCGGGTAAGCATGCCGAGCTCAACCCGGCGAAGCGTTTCCATGCGAAGCAGCTCGTGCAGATCCTGAAAAGTCATAGCTTAGTGTTCCTTGTTGCAAAATCATATCATTATGCATAGCAAAATGGCGGGCCATTTTACTATAAAAGTCCCGAAAATTACTGAACTTCCTATGTGATGCGTATCACTTCTTTGCATAATGTTATCGTAATATGTTTCTATTGACAACCTATATTGCATAAAGATATAAGAGTTGCGCCGTCCTTTCCCCAATTGGATCGAGCTTGAGAGCCCACCCTCTCCCAGGCACGCCCCAGACCTCGAAAGGACAGAAATGCATCGCAGAATCGAATTCTCCCAGGCAACAAGCAGATGGATCGACTGAAAGACAAAAGACAAGTGTCCGCACTGCACGACCACGACGCCAAAGAGCTTCGAACCATGTGCGGCGCTTCACAGCATCTGGGCGCGCCCTTCCGACCGCTGAAAAATCTTGAGGCACGCCCAGGGATAAGTACGCCCTGGAGAACACAAAATGAAGTACTTGCGCTTGGAGCTTAAGGTATGTGAAGGCTGCGGAGTCCTCTGGCTCCGCATGGTCAATGGCGGCGCCTACTGCGCAGCCTGCTCGCTGCAACTGTCGAACTTTCCCGCTCCCAAGGGGAAACGTGCTGGAGGCCGTCCTCGCCTGGCGCGGAGTTCCGCCACCTTTGCCACTCATCGGCGGCCGGCGGGTGTGCGATGAGCGCCGCGGCGGCAGTTCTGCCGTTCGTCTGGGCCTTCGCCAAAACGCCGGAGCAGAGGCCGCTCACCGATCCCATTCCCTATCCCGCGCGACCGCTCGAGCCGCAGGTGGCCTTCTACCGGAAGTACACCGAGGCGCTGCTCAAGCGCTACACGCGCCTGTTCATGCAGTCCGGCAAGGTGCCGTCGCCGATGGGCCGGGAGATGTTCCATGCCAGGGTGAGCAGCTATCGCATGGTTGGGTTCGACGACGTGGTCATCTTCCTCCACGACGTCGAGCGCAGCCTGGAGAAGCTGGAGCCGGACCAGCAGCACCTGATCCGGCGCATCAGTCTGCAGGAGTTCACCATCGGCGAGACGGCGGCGATGCTCCGGCTCCCACCCAGAACGGTCATCCGGCGCTATGGTTCAGCGATCGATCGCCTGACGCGGGTGCTTATCGACGCTAAAATCCTGGTCCTCCAGAATTGTTGTCAATAGGCAGGCATGTTGAAAACGTGGGAAGAATACTGATTCCGTGTGGCTTCTCGCGAAAAAATAGTTGGCATAGGAGTTATGCTCCAACTGGTATTCTGTATATGTTGAGTTAAGAAAACGGGAGAGGCGCCGAAAGGCTGCCGTCTCCCGTTTCGCTTTTAACCAGTTGCTGGTTGTTCGTTGCTGGTTGTTGGTTGGGAAAGCCGGCGTCATCGGCTAATACCGCCTTCAACTAACAACCAACAACCAGCAACTTTGCTTTTTCTGCACTTCAGGAGGTGGCATGGAGTATGAAAGAGAACTGCACCGGAGGATCCGGCCCGCGCTCAGCGATCCAGTGCTAAAGAATTTCCGAATGCGGCCTCCCTCCGCATTGGCGATGCATGCCATGGCGGTGGAGTTTCCGCAGGTCCACGGACACCCCAACCGCCTGCCGTTTGAAGGCGTGCTGACGCTGGTGGACGTCGCCAGCGACAAGGCTCCCAGCGGAGCCCGTGGTCACCGCGTGGTGCTGACGCGCGCTGCGGCGGAGGCGGCGCTGCCCAGCCTGCTGGGCATGGCCGTCGACTACAAGGCCGGATGGGATGGCCACGACGCGCGCCAGAAGTGCGGCATCATCACCTCGGCCGAGCTCGACGGCAGGCGCCTGACGGTCGCGGGATTTCTCTTCTCGCGCGACTTCCCCGAGATCGAGCAGAGGCTTGCGCTGGAAGGCGCGATGGGCATGAGCTACGAACTCGCGGAAGCGCACGTAGCCGACATGCGCGCCAACTTCTGGACCCTGACGCGAGCGACCTTCACCGGCGCCGCAATCCTGCTGCGCGAAAAAGCAGCCTACCGCGAAACCAGCTTCTGCCTGGGCCGCACACGGCCAAAGGCCAACCACGGATGACACGGATCAAACACGGATTAAGAACGATGTGGCCTTTAACCCAATCGCTCTTCAATCCGTTTTCATCCGCGTAAATCCGTGGTCGATCCATCATTCGGCACGCCTCAAGGTCGTCATTCTGACTCGAAGAGTCAGAATCTCTGTAGTTGTCTTGCAAACGAAAGGACGAACGTGACATTTCTCGGGGTACTGGAATCAATCGGCAAAGGATTTGAAAAGGGCCTGCTTTGGGCCGTCACCTACGCGGTTCCCGTGGAGAAGCTCGTGGCCACGCTGTTTCCGCCCGCGGCTCCCATCGCAACCGGCATCGCGGACGCGACCTCGCTGCTGCAAAACGCGGTGCTGATGGTCGAGCAGAAGTATGCCGCGGCCGGCATCCAGAGCGGCACCGGCACGCAGAAGCTCGCCGACGTGATGCTGCTGGTGGGCCCCGTGGTCACCCGGCTGCTCACCCAGGCAGGCATCGCGGCCACTGCAGCCTACGTGCAGAACCTGGCCTCCGCCGTAGTCGCCATCCTCAACGTGCAGACCATGCCGTCAACTGGCAAGTCAGCGAGTTAGCAAGTCAGCGAGTCAGCGATTCGCTCGACATCACGAACGCGCTTTGCTTAAGCCTGCTCAAAGAGTCCGCTTCCAGTTGCGGAAAGAGTCCGCTTCTAGGTAAGCCAAGCCTTCAGGCTTGGCCCTCACCGATCAGGCTAAAAGTAGGGGCTTTAGCCCCTGGGGTGCGCTTCTGGACCGCGCACTCCTCAACGAACATCGAAAGACGGAGATCAACATGGACATGGAAATGAAAGACGAGCTGAGCATCACGGTGGAGAGACTGGCAGCCGCCGCAGGCCTGCTTGAGCAGGCAGTGGAACGGCTCGCGCTAAAGCAGACCGCCTTCGCCGAAGACGCCGAGGCGACCATCGGCCGCATCGTCGCGACCGTCGAAGCGCGCCGCGAAGCCGAGCTCGAAGAGAAGCTCGCCGCAGCCGAGCAGAAGATCGCCGAACTGCAGGCGCGCGCCGTCAGCGAGCCTTCCGCGCAGGGGCGCAAGACTCTGCCCACCGCGATGACCAGCCTGCTGGCCAAGCAGGGCGTGAGCATCGACTCGATGGAGGCCGGAGCACTCGATGCCGCGCTCATCAGCCTCAGCCTGGAGCAGCGCATCGCCGTAAAAGCGCAACTGCTCCGCGCCGGCCTGCTCGCGTAAACGCACCTTGCTGATAGCTGAGAGCTGACGGCTGATAGCTGGTTCTCAAAAAACGCACTCGACCTTAACGCAACTCCGAACGCGCAGCCACCGCTGCGCCTTTGCATTTAAAAGGGGAAATACATGGACGCGAAGTTTACTCAGATTCACGCGGCAGCAGACTACATCGGACCCGGCGCAGTCGAAGTGCCGATGTACCAGACAGAGATTCTCGACATCGTGCGCCGCCGCGGTGTCTTCGGCCAGCGCATCAAGCAGGTGCCCGCAACCGGCCACCCGTCGCGCTACTTCGAGGAGACGGCGATCCCGTCTCCCTCCGCCTCGTCGGGATTCGTCGACCCGCGCAACATCGTGGCGCCGCTGGTCTCGCCGACGCGCATCGAGAAGAGCGTGCCGCTGAAGGCTGTCGTCGCGCAGATCAACTACAACCTGTTCGACATGGAGCTTGGCGCACAGCAGTCGCAGTTCGCCTACCTGCAGGCGAAGGACCTCGCCGACACCGTCGACGGCGTGATGCGCACGCATGACGTCGCGCTGTGGAACGGCACCGACACCAGCATGAGCTCGCCCACCACCGCGCAGTACTTCGGCGCGGCCTCGCAGATCGCGGGCGGCGGCAACACCGTCACCATCGGCGCCACGCAGTCCATCGTCGACGGCCTGAAGTCGACCATCGCGCAGATGGTCTCGAACGCATCGTTCGGCGTGCGTCCGACGGCGATCTATGCGAACCCGGTGCTGCTCGACCTGATCGATCGCGAGATGAAGCAGGAGTTCAACGTCGTGCTCGGCGCGAAGGAGATCACCAGCGGCTTCACCGTCAAGCTGCTCTCCACACAGGCCGGCGACATTCCGCTGATTCCCGAGTGGACGCTGCCCTACACCGGCACGCCCGGCAGCGGCTCGGCCGTACTGCCCGCGTACATCGTCACCGAGGACCTGATCGAGTACCACTGGCTGAGCGATCCGAATCCGCGCATCTTCCAGCTCGGCGTACCCGGCTCGCTCGCGTCGCAGTATGTCGTCGTGAAGTTCGGCGGCCTGGTCGTCAAGGGCGCGAACTACGCGCACTACCAGGTCCTCGTCGACCGCTAGCGGGTGCCCCTTCATGACGGTCTCGTCGTCATGAGTGGGGTTGCCTGGGTCTCACCCGGCGCCTGGCGCCTGGAAACTGGGAACTGATATCAACCTTGCGGCCGGACGTCCTGGGTTCGTCCGGCCGCAACAACGCGCGACAACGATTGACGTCCTTCGCTGTTCACTCGCGGAGTCGAATGCAGCGGCCTTCGGGGGTTGGCTGCTGCGATGCGATCGTTCGTCGCGCATTCGAAGAGCGGGGTTTGCTGTGGCGGCGGCCCCGCTCTTTTTTCCACGAGATTCTTGGAGGCACAAGGCAATGGGTTATTTGGATCCCACGGAGTACGTTGCGTATGGGTTGACGGCGGAGACGACCGACGACTGGGTGCAGATGGCGTCTGCGCTGATCGAGGCGCACTGCCGCCGGCAGAGCCTGCACGTAACGCAGTATGTCGAGCGAATCCGCCTGACCGCGGACTCGCAGTCGGTGCGGCTGAGCTATCTTCCGCTAACGCCCCTGGGCGCGGCAACCTCGCCGCTCATCGGCGTGCGCGTTCGCTACGGACGCCCGCGGCGAGGAGAGATGGGGCTCACACAGGATCCCATGCTGGCGCAGGTTGCGTGGGCGTTCAGCATCCCTGGAAGCTGGACCACGCTCGACCTGGCTAACGTCGATCTGAATCCTGTAACCGGAGAGGTTACATTCCCAGTCAACCTGCTGGGGTTGAACTATAACGAGGCGGAAATCACCTACACTGCCGGCGTCGCAGTGGTGCCGCCCGCGGTGAAGATCGCATGCGCGCAGATCGTGAAGAACGCGCAGGCCACTCCCGCGATGAACGTGAAGGGCAGCAAGATGGACACGCTGCAGATGCAATACTTCTCCGGCTCGCTGGTCGATGCAAATGTGCAGAAGATGCTCGCGCCCTACGTGGCGCAGAGAGTCGGGTAACCAATGAGCGATCGAACATGCGCGTCCGCAAGGACGGCCGATGTGCTGATGCGAGCCGTGGGCGGCCGAACCGTAATGCTGCGAATGCCCGCGCCAGCCGTGCCCGCGGACGTCACCGAACAATTGGGAATTGCGACGCCCGCGTTCCAGGACCTGCCGCTCGCGCCGGTAGTTTATCGCAAGGCGAGAGCGACTGTGGCCGACGGCAAGGCCGCGAAGTGGGAGTTGCTGGTCTCGGCGACAGCGGTGGAGAGGCTGACTGGCTCGCTCGAGTACGCCTCGGCAAGCCTGCTGTTTGCGACGGCCTGCGGCGTTCTCTGCGACGGCGAACTGCTCGAAGTGGAGTCCGCGACATCGGAGCAGGTCTTCGGCCAGCCATACATCTACCGGCTGATCCTGCGCGCCCCGCTGGCGCAGATGATCTAGCCCCGCTCGATAAGCCGCTGGCGGAGGGGAACGAGATCACCGGTGCTTCGACACGTTGCTCGCGGAAGAGCACGAGATCACTGGTGCTTCAACAAGTTGCTCGCGGAAGGGCACGGGTTCACCCGTGCCGCAAACGGATTTGCAGGCGCGGGGCTTTAGCCCCTGAGGGCAATGCGAAAGGAAGAGAATGCAGAACGCGAAAGATACGTTTTACCTGATGCTGCAAAGCCGCCTGGCGGCGCTGAATCCATCGCGCACCATGGTCGCGCGCGGTGTCGTCCGGCCGGGAATTCTGGTCGACGAGAACGAGCTGCCGACAGCGTCGGTCGCTGCGAACGCGTTTCGCCTGCGATGGACGGTGATGCAGGTGCACAGCGCATCGCCGCTGCCCTGGGTCGCGATGGAGTGCTCCATTGAGTACGCCACCGACGGGTCGCCGGACAAGGGCTCTATGGATCGCGGGCGCCTTCTCGCCGCGATGGATGCGGAGCTCGCAGCCGCACTCGCAGCCGAGCCGCGCAGCGTTCCGAAGATGAACTACGCCGCGCTCGAAGCGCCTGTCGCGATAGCGACGAATATCTTCTGGGCCGATCCGGTGTTCGGCGCGGCCTCCATTGTGGGGGAGCGATTGGCCCGCACAACAACGGTGCAGGTCTTCGCCTGCCAGGAAGCAGGTGAGCTGTGAGCACGGCGATAAAAGCAACCACTCCAGTCACACATCGCGTGCGCGCGTACTTCGCACCGGTCGATCGCGCGGCCAGCCAGCCTACGCTCTTCGATCCGGCGAAGCTCGGACGCTTCGCACTCGAAGCTCCGCCCGCGCCATGGATCGATCTTGGCTGGATCGTGAAATTTGTGCGCAAATCAGGCACAAAAATCGACGCCCTCCGCGCAGGCGCTCCAGCAGCGGCGATCGGCCACGTCCGTTCCGAA